>JACMOE010000353.1 GCA_014378185.1 Gemmatimonadaceae bacterium
CCCCCTTTGCGGAGTTCACCGTGGCGAACAGGCGGCTGGGCAGGCTGGGCGCCACGGTAATACCGATGCGACCGAGGCCGTCCTCGGCAAACGTGGCCAAGCCGCGCTCGAGTCGCTTCCAGGTCACGCCGCCATCAATCGACTTGTACAGGCCGGAGCCGGGCCCGGAAAACGCGCCATTTTCCCAGGGGCCCTGCCGCGATTCCCACAGCGCGCAATAGATGATGTCAGGATTCACCGGATCAAGCACGACGTCGATGGCACCAGTGTTTTCATCCTTGTAGAGCACCTTCTGGAACGACGCGCCCCCGTCAGTGGAGCGAAACAGTCCGCGCTCCGCGTTGGCACCGTACGGATGGCCCATCACGGCGACGTACAGCCTGTTCGGGTCGCGCGGGTCCACCACGATCTGCGGAATCTGCTGACCGTCGCGAAGACCGAGGTGCGTCCACGACTTGCCGGCATCGGTGGATTTGTACATGCCGTCGCCTGTCGAGAGGTCAGGCCGCTGAAGCCCCTCCCCGCTGCCCACGTAGAGGACGTTCGGACTGGAGGGCGCAATCGCGATGGCGCCGATGGATCCCGATGGCTGCTCGTCGAAGATGGGATTCCATGTGCGCCCGTAATCATCGGTCTTCCAAACGCCGCCATCTACCGCGCCGATGTAGAACACGTTTGGCTGGTCGGGAATGCCCACCGCGGCCTTGGTCCGACTGGCGCGGAACGGGCCGATCATTCGCCAGCGCAGCTCGGAATACATGCGCGGATCGATCTGCTGAGCGCGCACGGCATGAGCGCCGAGCATGAGCATGACGAGCGCAAGAACGCGACGAGGCAATGGCACGAGATGAGGATTAGTGGGAGGGAAGGCAAAAGACGACATCATCAGGGGCGTGATACCTTTTGCGATACCCCTAACCTGACCTTTGCCAAACCCAAGCGCCACTGTCCCTTCGCACCGAAGATCACAGGCGCCTCCCTCCGAGCTACTCCACTAATTCACTTCCTGAAATACCGGCATTCGCAAGGCACACCCCGCGCTGCACACCCGCGTCTTCAGCATCACCGCTCATTGCGAGAAGAAGAATCCACCTCCCCCATCGCCACCCCCGAATCTCGGATTCACCACATTGTTCAGCACGGATCCGAAGGAGTAGTTCAATCCGACGAAGAAGAACTGGCTGAACCGCGTGCTCTGCTGCGACTGCCGCAGCAACGCCCGGTCGCGGGTAATTCCCTCCTTCGGGATGTAGAACTGATCGTGAATCGACTGGTACACAGAGTAGAAGTTCACGCTCAGTCCCTTGAAGATGCGAACGTCGCCACCGAGGGAGTAGGTCAGCTTCCGTCGTGACAGATCGCTGAGGTAGCTCACCGCATCCACCCCCGCGTTCAACGACCCCCAGGTCTGCCGCTGGCTGAACGCCGTCGAGAACACCTGCACCGGGAGCGTCTCCTTCAGCTTGTTGAACACCGTCGTGTCGTAATAGCTGAAAGAGCTGATCCCGACACCGTACTGAAAGCGCAGCTGTCGCCGCGTGGATTCCTTGTACGGAAACAGGTCGTATTCCACAGTGGGGGTGAGTCGCGTGGAGGCGCGCTGGTTGAGGTACGTCGATGAGTTGAAGTTGCCCTTTACGCCGGCCGACCAGTGCTCGCCGAGGCTCTTCACCTGAAGCAGGTTCGCGGAATAGCTCCGCTGGACGAACAGCGACTTGTCCCCGTCGAAACTGAATCGGCTTTCGTTGTAATTCTCCCCGATCGACAAGGACGTTTTCCACGCATCCGTCACGCGGTTCGCCGCCACTCGGCCGTTGGCGTACAGACCGGAGTAGTTCTCCTCGCGGTTCCCGTTCCCGTTCGCGCTCACGCTGAAGACCCAGGCATTCCAGGGGTCGCGCGTTGCCGTGGCGCCTGATGAATCCGTACTCTTCACCGGCGTGTAGGTCACAGCGAGTTGGTCGCCCGAACTGGTGCGGGCGAGATAGCGGACCAGTCCGAGCTGCAGCTTGCGTGCGAGGGCACGCCTCGTTTCGTCATCCGTGGCGGCTTGCGGCGCATTGTATGCGAGCGTGTCAACGACACCAGCGAACTTGTTCTGCCCGATGAAGGCAAGTGAGTAGCGCTCGCCCCCTCCGCCGGTTGGCTGGACCGTCACAAGCACGTGTACGTCGGCCGCCGTGCGCTCCCGGACCCAGTTCACGCTCACGATTTCCGTACGGAAAAACTGCTGGTCGCAGTAGACGCCGCTGCAATCGAGGTAGACGTTGAAGGCTCGCGCGTCCTGCTGGGCGCCGAGTGAGCCGTGTGGAAGCGTTACAGCGGCGGCCGCAATGGCGAGGGCAATCACGAAGCGACGTATCACAAGGGTCCTCCTGGGAGGGGAACAACCAGAGCAGACGGCCTCGCGCCACAATGGGCAAAGCACTAGACCACTACGATCAGAACGCCGCCAGGTTTCCAGGCGGCCTTCATTCGCTCACCCTTATTGACAAGTTCACCCCGGTTTTGGTTGCCGGCCATGCGCTGGCAGTCGGCATCATGAGGGTCAGTCACCGAGGCAGAGGCAGTCCCACGCGCCACCCCGCACTCGACAGGCGCGCGAGCCAGCGGAGCACCTCGACCTTCTCCGCATGGATGGGACACACGAGGAGATCGCCATCCTGGGCCCACGCGAATGCCCGCTGCACGGCAACCAGTTCGGATGGCGCCACCTCGATGCGATCGGCGCGCACACCGATCCGCCGCAATTCGTCGGCGAGCACACGGGGCACATCGCCTGGCTCCCGACCGCGCAACAGTGTGAGCTCCTCCTTGATGATCACCCGGTCGAACGGCACCACATCCATCGCGGCGCGCACGAGCGCGCGTAGCTGCTCGTCATCGCGATTGCCCGCCTGCCCCAGCAACAGCAGCCGACGGCCCGCTACAGTAGCCTTCGCCGTCCGGCACAGCGCGGCCAGTCCCTCGGGGTTGTGCGCGTAGTCCACGAGCACGGTCAAGGCGCCGTACCGATATACCTGCAGCCTGCCCGGGTTGTCGAATGCTGACGCTCCGAATGTGGCCAGCACGGATCGAATCGCGTCGAGCGGAATGCCAAGGACACTGGCGACCAGTGCGGCGCCAAGCACGTTCTCCACGTTGTGAGGCGCCGCGCCGCCCAGCGTGATCGGCATGGCGCGCACGTCGCCGAGATCGTGCCACACCCCGCCGCGGCGAAGTAGCGCACGTTCATCGCGCAGCAGTGCGGCATCGCCGCCGGCGTCAACGTGCGCGTCCACTGCGGCGTGGTGCATCGACGCCGAGAACCAGGCGACAGTCCCCGTGTGCCGTGCACCAAGGTCGATGAGAAGCGGATCGTCAGCGTTGAGCACCAGTGAGCCAGTGGCGCGGAGTGCACGCGTCACTACTGCCTTCACGTCGGCCAGCTCCCGAAGAGTCGAGATACCGTACTCGCCGAAGTGGTCAGCGGAGATGTTCGTGATGATCGCGGCATCGGCACGCGTAACAGCCAGTCCTCGGCGGAGGATGCCACCGCGTGCCGTCTCCAGCACGGCCGCATCGACGCCGGCCTGCCGCAGCACG
>JACMOE010000354.1 GCA_014378185.1 Gemmatimonadaceae bacterium
AGATAGTAGTGCGGCCACACGCCCATGAAGAGCGTGAGGGTGGTGGCCATGGGCCGCCCGCCGGCCACGTCCCGCGCACGACCGATCACCGCCGCATGCCTCTCCATTGCCGCGGCCTGGAGGGAATGCGTGAACTGCTCGTCCCCCACATCCGACTTGTAGTAGCAGTCCATGCTGCGGACCACGTACTGCATGGCCACCTCGAGTGCCGTTGCACTGGCTTCCTCGCCGCCTTCGCCGCCGCCCACGCCATCGGCCACCATGGCGATGAAGGCGAGCCGTTCGTCGTCCAGCGGAAGGCGCTGTTGCTCCGTGAGGTTGGTCTGCGACACGTGCACGCGCTTGTGGATCGTGGCCAGGAGAAAGTGATCCTGGTTCTCCGCGCGCAACTTGCCGGTGTGCGAAAGGCCGAACACGTCGATCTCGTCGTCGTGCGGCTTGGGATTGGAGGCGGGCGCGGGCGTATGATTGGTGCTCATGGTGGAACCTCGACTTGCAGAGGCAACGAGCGGTGCCGCAAAGCTACGCCAGGCGAACGCGGACGCCAGACGGTCCGAGCACCGTCAGCGGGAAACCTGCCGCGTGGTCACGTAGTAGTTGCGGTCCACGCTGAACTGCCCAGGCGGAACCATGAGCGGCACAGCCTGCCATGTTTCGTTGGGATGCAGGATGGTCACGCCCTGCGGCGAAACCGTGACGCCGACCTGCATGTCGAACCCAGCCACCACGTTGGCCCAGCGGTACTGGAGCGTCGTCTCATCGATGCTGTACTCCAGCACCGGGACCATGGTAGTGCGGAGATACTGGTCGAAGACTTTCGAGAGGTCGACACCCGTCGCGGCGCTGAGGAAATCCTCGACCTGGTGTCCCGTGACGGTCTGATGCCAGAAGGTCTGGTTCATGCCGCGCAGGATGCCGCGCCACCGCTCGTCATTACCGGCGATCTGGCGGATGGTATGCAGCATCTCCCCGCCCTTGGGATACATGTCGCCGGATCCCTGGTTGTTCACGCCATACGTGCCGACGATGGGTCTGTCGTTCTTGATGCCGCGCCGGTTGCCGATGATGTAGTCCGCACCTGCTTCCTTGCCGAAAAGGCACTCCGTATAGATGCCCTCGGCGTAGTTGGCGAAGCTCTCGTGCACCCACATGTCGGCGTCGTCCTTGGTCGTGATGTTGTTGCCGAACCATTCGTGGGCGCTCTCGTGGACGATGATGAAGTCCCACTTCATGCCGAGTCCCGTGCCGGATCCATCGCGGCCGCGGTAGCCGTTGGCGAAGCGGTTGCCATAGGCCACCGCGCTCTGGTGCTCCATGCCGTTGTTGGACACCTCGATGAGCTTGTAGCCGTCCTCGTACCACGGGTACGGACCGAACCAGTGCTCGAAGCAGCGCAGCATGGAGATGGCCTGGGGAAACTGGCGGTGTGCCGCCTCCACGTGATAGTCGAGCGGCCAGAAGTCCATGGTGAGCTTGCCCTTCTCTCCTTCGTAGACGTCGGAATAATGCGCGTAGCTGCCGGCCGCGACGGCGATGGCGTAGTTGTTGATGGGATTGACGACGAACCACTCGTACGTGGTAGTGCCATCAGCATGGTGCGTGGTGCTGCGCAGTCGGCCGTTCGACACATCGAGCATGGGATCGGGCAGCGTGAGTGCAACGCGCTGGCTGTCCGGTTCGTCGGCCTGCGTGTCCTTGTTCGGCCACCATGCAGATGCACCCATGCCTTGGTCGGTGGTCACCACCCAGGGCCTGCCGAGGCTGTCGCGGCCCCAGGTGAATCCGCCGTCCCACGGGGGATTCTTCGCCGCGATGGGATGCCCGTGGTAATACACGGTGATGGTGTTGACGTCGCCCATTCGCTGCGGCGCATTCAGCGTGGCAAAATAGGCCGGCCCCTCGTTGCGGTATTGGAGGGCGTGCCGATTCTGTACCATGCTGTCGACGACCAGGGGCGCCATGAGGTCCACCTGCAGCTCTCGCGCGGGGGCCAGCACGCGGTAGCTGATGCTGTTGTATCCACGAATGCTGCTGTCGCCAGGGCTGACGGCGACGTGCAGGTCGTAGAACGTGACATCCCACCAGGCGCGCGACGGCGTGGTATATGTGCCGCGCAGGGTGTCGGCGCGAGTGAACGTGGTGCGGGCCTGCGCGCCGGACTGCGCGAAGGGCAGCAACACGAGGGCAGCGAGGCAGAAGCGGCGCAATGAAGTGACTCCAACGAGGACGAGGTTCCGGAATGAACGAGCGGACGTGCGGAGGTAGCTCATCGTATCATCGTACAAGCTAAACACACACAGCATGAGCGTGAGCGTGAAGCCTCCAGCACTGAGCAAACCAGAGCTAGAGCTGCAGCTGGAGCTAAAGCTCGTGCTCTGATGTGCTGGGTGCTGGAGGCTCACGCTGAGGCTCATGGCTGGCGTTCGAGCTCGAGCTCGAGCTCAGCTTTGGGTTGATCGCTTTCGGAGTCCGATCAGCATCTTGCGAACTTCCACCGTGCGACTCGCTCGACATCAGCGACGCGTCCACCGTCATGGTGACGACATGCGGCGCGCCAATATCCGTGGCCAGTGCAGCGGAATATCCCGGCTCGGGCGAAAGGTCGAAGCATCGCCAGTGCGCGACGTCGCTATCCACGCTGCTGTCCGAACGAATGCATGCCGCATCCGGATGCACCGACACTTCGAAGTGATCGAGACCGCGCGAAATGCCGTGGCCCGTGGCCTTGACGTACGCCTCCTTGCGAGTCCACACGGAATAGAACGCTGCTCGATGCAACTCCACGGGCAGTTGTGCGAGCGCAGCCTGCTCGCCCGTGGAGAAGACGGAGGTAGCGATGCGCGCTCGTTCGGGTGCGCCCAGGGCCGCGGACCAACGCTCCACATCGACGCCAACGCGACCCGACCGCGCGAAGGCGACGAGCATCAGGTCACCAGAGTGCGACAGGTTGAAGGCGAGGCGGCCTTCGTCCATTCCCGACAGGTGTGGCTTTCCGAACTTACCGGCTTTGAATGTGAGGGCGGCGGCGGGCCGTTCGAGGTAGTGTGCCGCCAGTAGCCGCAGCAGGCCGTGCCAGAGCAGGAACCTGTTGCGATCCGCCTCGTGATGAAAGCGCGCGGCGCGTGCCAGCTCGCTGGCATCGAGCGACGATCGCAGCGCTGCCCCGAGCCCGGCCAGTGCACCTACCTCCCCTTTCCATACATGGATGTCGTTGGTGCCGAGCGCGGGGAGCCGGAAAGGCGTGGGCCAGGACGGAGCTGTCAGATGGGGCACCGGTGAGGGAGCCGAAGCATGACCATCCGAGGCTCTGCGTCGCAAGTGGAGCACGCGTGCGGGCGGAGGGGATGGAGGTCAGCCAGCTCCGGGCCACGCGCTACGCGCATCGCCTCGAACTGCGCGCGACTGGTGGGCGGCCAGCCGCGTTCGCGACCGATGCGCGACATCACTTCCGCATATGGCGGAAAGAAGGTGTCGGCCGCCTGCTGGGCCGGGTATTGACCGCATTGTCTGGCAACCAGGCGGAGCGGAAGGGCGGTCGTTGTCGCATATTGGCGGCGTGACTACCCCTCCCGTGACCCAGGCGGCCGAACTCGCCGCCATTCGCCGAGCCATCGGTGCGCGATACACCCTGGAGCGAGAGCTCGGCCGCGGAGGCATGGGCACCGTGTATCTCGCTCGCGACGTGAAGCTCGACCGGCCGGTTGCGCTGAAGGTATTACCGTCCGAGTTCGCGTCGCAGGTGGCGCTCCGCGATCGGTTCCTCGCTGAGACGCGCACCGCCGCGAGCTTTTCGCATCCGAACATCGTGCCCGTGTACGCGGTCGAGGAATCCGACGATCTCCTGGCCTACGCCATGGGATTCATCGAAGGCGAAACCCTTGCCGAGCGTGTGGCGCGAACGGGTCCGATGCCCGTGCGTGATGTCGTCCGCATGCTGCAGGACACCGGTTACGCGCTCGCCTATGCCCACGGCCGTGGGGTGGTGCATCGCGATATCAAACCGGACAACATCATGTTGGAGCGTGCAACGGGCCGCGCGCTGGTAATGGACTTCGGCATTTCTCGCTCGATTTCGCACGCGGTGCCGGCCGCGAACCTGACGCGCGTGGGTGAGGTGGTGGGCACGCCGGAGTACATGAGCCCTGAACAGGCCGCCGGTGACGTTGTGGATGGTCGCAGCGACCTCTACTCGCTGGGCCTCACGGCGCACTTTGCCGCAACGGGTCGCACGGTGATGACTGGTGAATCCACACAGAAGATCCTCGTCAAGCAGCTCACGGAGGCAGTGCCATCCATCGCGGTGGCGCGCAGCGATTTTCCCGCGGCGCTGGCAGCTGCCATCGACCAGTGCGTGCAGAAGGATCCCGCCGATCGGTTCGCCACGGCGGAGGCTCTGGTGGACGCGATCGATGCGGCGCAGTTGGCCGAGCCGGATATTCCTGTTCCCATCCGCCTGTTTGCCGGGGAAGTGGGTACGCTGTCGATGGTGGCGGTGGGCATCCTGCTCTACAGCTGGCTGTTCGCCCATTCCTCGCAGGGGTCCTCGGTCGACACCTTGCTTCCCATTTTCGCGCTGCTCGCGGTTCTGTTCACTCGCGCACTGACGACGCTGAGCGAAGCGCGACGGCTGGCGATTGCAGGTTTTTCGGTTGATGAGGTGATGGCGGGGTTTGAGCGCGTGATGCACGAACGTGCACAGCGTCGCGAGGAGTTGCGCGCCGATTCCGATACCCGCCGGCTGCGCCGACTCGCGATACGCTGGGGGAGCGTTGGTCTCGTCGTTTCAGTCGCGATGGTGGTGCAGGCGCTCCGGTTGCGGGTTCGCATCGACCCGCGTCACTACATCAGCGGCACCGTCGCCGTCGCACTCATCTTCGGTGGTGCGGCACTGATGGGCACCAGCGTCGTGTTGTTGATGAAGAGTCCGTTCCGGATGCCGCCTGGCGAACGACTCTTCCGCGCGCTGTGGCTAGGACCGTTCGGTCGTGCATTCATCCGGTTCGGGACGCGCAAGGTGAAGGCGCGACCAGCGACATCTCGCCCGCTGCCCAGCGTGCGCACAGCGACGGTGGGGCCGGTTGATGCAGCGCCGC
>JACMOE010000001.1 GCA_014378185.1 Gemmatimonadaceae bacterium
GCGGGCGCCGGAAGCTGCGAGGGGGGTGCACGCGCCACAAGGCGCGTCGCGTCTGCTTGCACAGCGTCCTGATCACTCGGATCTTGCGGGCCGAGCCGGAATGCGTAGCTTACCGAACATACCCCGAATTCTGTTGGCTTCTCCACTACCGCGTGCTCCCATGACCCCAACTTCAGCGGCACCCGAGGCATTCATCACGCTCGACGCAACCCTGGCCCATTGGCAGGCGCACCGGAGGCTCACGAGGCGCACCATCGATGCATTTCCGGAGGACCAGCTGTTCACTTTCTCGCTGGGCGGCATGCGGTCCTTCGGCGATCTCGCGCTCGAGATACTGGGCATGGCCGTCCCGACGGCGCGCGGGATACTGACGGACGACTGGAGCGCCTTCACCATGCCGACGTCCGGCGCGAAGGGCGATCTGTTGCGGGCGTGGGACGAGAGCACGCCGGAGCTCGCCACAATCTGGACGCAGATCCCCGCCGCGCGATTCCACGAGACGATGACCGCGTTCGGACAGTACACGATGGCCGGACACGATCTGGTGCTCTACGTCATCGACAACGAGATCCACCATCGCGGGCAGGGTTACGTGTACCTCCGCGCGCTCGGCATCGAGCCGCCGCCCTTTTACGATCGCTCGTGAGCAGCGATCACGTGAAGAGGCGCTTCCGCGCGGCATCCGACAGCGCGACCACTCCGGGATGTTTGAGCCGACGCTCCACGCTGATCGCGTAGAATCGCTCGCGCACCTCGGGCAGGCGGCCCACGATGCCCACCCCGTACTGGGTACGGATCCGGGCTTCCACCACTGTCGGCGCCATGAACAGTCCCATGCCCTCCTGCCCGAACACCTGCAGCAACGCGACGTCTTCCACCTCGCACGTCACCTGCGGAGAGATCTCGTTCGCGATGCACCAGGCATCGAACGAACGGCGGACGGCGGTGTTCTCGGTCTGGAGCACGAATGGAGCACCGTCCAGCGACTGCGGGAAGCCATGGCGATAGCGGCGCGCGAGCGGCTGGGCGCCGAAGATGGTCACCCCGCACTCGCCGAGCAGATGATTGAACGCGCGCACTGGTGACGACCGCGACACGGGCGCATCCGCCAGCACCACGTCCAGCGTGTGGGCGGCAAGATCGGCAACGAGACGTTCCGTCTTGTCGATGCGACAGATCAACCGGAACTTCGGCACGATGGCAAGGGCCGGCTGCAGCAGTCGCCACGTGGTGAGCTTGGGCAGCGCGTCCGAGACGCCAACGACGAGACGCGCGGGCATCTCGCCCGTGCCGCGAGCCAGCGCGTGCGCGAGTTCGCGCCCCGTGCGGAACATCTCGTCGGCATAGCGGAGCACCAGCTGTCCCGTGTCGGTCAGCACCAGCGTACGACCACGTCGTTCGAACAAGGTGGCGCCCAGCGCGCGCTCGAGTGTCTTGAGCTGGGTGCTGATCGTCGGCTGCGTGAGGTTGAGCACCGCGGACGCGCGCGTGATGCTCCCTTCGCGCGCTACCACCCAGAAGTACAGCAGGTGCTGAAAGTTGAGCGTATTCAGTGATACGGGTGGCATGGCACCAACGTACGCGGCACCTCGGCCGTGCGAAAGCGATGCCGCCGATCCATTCAGCCGGTCTTCTTGGGCGGCGTGACGTACTTCTCGCTGCGTACGACTGCGACATCGCTCACGTAGGCGATGACTTCGTACTCGGCGAAGTAGTGCGTGGCGATGTGCTGCACGACGCGCTCGGCCACGTCGTGCGTCATCACGGAGTCGATGCGAATGTTGGACCCCGGTATTTCGGCGGCGTGAATCCCCCGCGATCCCTCTCCGCGCCCCTCCACCACGGTCCATCCCGTGGCGCCGAGCTGCCGCAGTTCCATCGTGAGCCGCGATTCGAGCACGGGCTCGGCAATGATCGTGACCAGCTTGAACGGGTGCGTATGCATGGGCAGTGTGGTGTGCATCAGGCCAGGGCCTGAGCGAAGCGGTAGTAGATGGGAATGCCGGCGAGGATATTGAACGGAAAGGTGATCGCGAGCGCGGCGGTCAGCGAGAAGGTGGGATTCGCTTCTGGCAGCGTGAGACGCACAGCGGGCGGGGCCGCGATATAACTGGCGCTCGCGGCCATCGTTCCGAGGACGGTGCAGCCCCCGACGGAGAGTCCGGCCCACTGGCCCAACGCCACGCCCAGCGCACCGTGCAGAAGCGGTACGAGAATGCCGAACGCGAGCAGAAATGGACCGACCTTCTTCAGGTCGCCGAGCCGTGATCCGGCCACGATGCCCATTTCCAGCAGGAACAGCATCAGCGCACCCTTGAAGCCGCTGTCGAAGAACGGGCTCACCGCCTTCCATCCACTTTCGCCCATGAGGTACCCCACGATCAGGCCGCCGACGAGCAACACCATCGTGCGGCCGGTCAGCACTTCATGCAGCACCTTCCCGATCGATCCGCCGGTGGTGACGCCAGCGGCGCGCATCGCGCGCGTCCGCTGCACCGCGCCGATGGCGAGGGCAATGTGAATCCCGGGGCTTTCGAGCAGCGTCAGCAGCGTGGGCATGAACCCCTCCATCGGCGCGCCCACGCGCTGGACGAACTGCTGCGCGGCGATGAAGGTGACTGCGCTCACGGAGCCGTAGTGCGCGGCAATGCCCGCCGAGTCGGCGCTGCTGAAATGGCCGAGCCAGCGCAGGATGCCGAAGGCGATCAGTGGTGTGAGGCAGCCGAGCAGCAGCGTGACGGCCGCGGGCTTCGCAATGCTCGCGAAGGTCGCATGCGCGAGCTCCGCCCCGCCCTTGAGACCGAGCGCGAGGAGCAGATAGATGGAAAGCGTCGCGTAGAGATCGGGCGGCAGGGTGAACTCGCTCTTCATCAGGCGCGTGAGCACCCCGAGGGTGAAGGCGAGTGGAATGGGTGACAGCAGATTCGCCTGAAGCGTGTCGAGCATCGCGGATCGCGTGGATTGGAGTGTGTCGGGAGCGACGATCGGCGCGAGCCACCGCTGTCACCTCATCCGAAGCTGGCCAGAATCCGGGTCATAGTCAACGTGAATGTTTCGATGCGTTGCATTCATCGTTCCTATGCTTGAGATGGGTATCGAAGCAGCGCCCGCAGGCGTGGGTCGATGGGCGAGTCGCTATGAAGACGAGTCTGCAGGGCTTCGTGCCGGGAACGGTGCGCGGACTCGCTGGCCAGCCGACAAGGCGGCAATCACGACGCGCATGCTCCTCGACCACACCTCGGGTCTCCGACCTGCTCCTTTACGCCGGGAGCATCGGCCCCGAGCTGAGGGACCAGGGGGCGCTCGGCTCCACACCGTGAGTGGACCTCGGCGCGGGATACACGGCGACGCTGATCATCGTGGACCGCTTCCAGGCCGGCAGCCAGGTCTGGAACGTGACTCAACCCCGCACCCTCGAGCAGACCGTCGCCGCCCGATTGCAGAGCGACGGGAGGGGGTCAGCCGCC
>JACMOE010000355.1 GCA_014378185.1 Gemmatimonadaceae bacterium
CAGGCTGATGGGTTTGCGCGCGCGCATTCGCGATCGTGGCCGGCGAGACCGAGCAGCGTGTCCTCGCGCAGTCCTCGCGCCTGCTCTTCTGCCGACGCGAGCCGTGATTCGAACGCGTCGGAAACGGAGTCGATGGACGTACCACACAGCGTGTCGTGCGGATGCGCCTCGATCACCGTACGCCATGCGGCTTGCAACAGGGCGCGGGCAGCACCATCGCCGCCGTGCGCCGAGAGTGCAAGCCATGGCTCGACGTCGCGAACCAGCCGCCGCTCAGCCATCGCATTGCGCCGCTTCTGCATGGCGCGCGTGCCAAGCGTGCCCTGGAGCGTCCACGTATAGCCATAGGAGTCGCGAAGCTCGCCGGACACCTCGGCGAGCGGTACGTTCGCTGACACTTCTCCGATCGCGCGCGCGGCGCCAGCGAGGGAAGACGCGTGGATGCGGACCGGGGCGGCAGCCGCGGCCAACGCGGACAGCGCCGCGCGGTGATCGCGCTGACGCGCATGGTGATCCGCCCCATTGAGCAGGAGCGCCGAACCCGTCACGGCGCGCGGCGTCAGCACGTCGGCAATCCGCGCCCAGCGTTTGTCCGCCTCGTGTTGTGCAGCTGGCAAGCTGCTGCCGAATTCGTAGCCATCGGGCGGCAGATGATGGACGTACACGCTACTACCCGCGGTGCCCCGCCAACGTACAACGTCGGTGGGGCTTGCTTCCGCGGCCTGCCCGACAGCCTGGCCGCCAAAGCCGCGCCAGAGCACGATGAGGTCACACCCGAAGCCGGCGGCCAGATCGGGAAGGATGGCGGGATGGCCGAAGGAATCGGGGCAATAGAGCACCGGAGGAGGCGTGCCGCGCAGACGGCGTACGACATCGCGACCCATGAGCAGATTGCGCACGAGCGCCTCGCCACCGGGAATGAGCTCGTCCGCGAGCACGTACCAGGGACCGGCTTCCAGGCGCCCCCGTTCCAGGAGGCTGCCGAGCTCCGCCATGCGCTCCGGGCGGACAGCGAGGTAGTCGTCGAGCAGGATGGCCTGCCCGTCCAGCAGGAAGCATTCGCCGGCGGCGGGAGGATCGTCGATCAGCTCATCGATGAGCGCGACGAGTCGCTGCCGGAAACGCTCCGCCGTGTGGTACCACTCGCGGTCCCAATGCGTGTGCGGGACGACGTAGAGGTCGGTGAGTGACACAGGCATGAGGCGGAGTGTGCGCAGGCGCCGCGCATGGCACAAGCGGGGGGCGAGGCGCTGTGTCGTATCGCCCGCTGACAACGAACAGGTCCTTCGCTTCGCTCAGGACGACAGCGACGAAGGAGAGCAGGTCCTTCGCTTCGCTCAGGACGACAGGGACGAACAGGTCCTTCGCTTCGCTCAGGACGACAGCGACGAAGGGCGGCTCGCTTTCGCGCGCCGCCCCTCAGTTGCACTCGGTCCCGCCGCTCAGACTACTTTCTGGCCCGTCACGAGGCGATAGACGACCACGATGAGCGCGATGACGAGGAGGGCGTGAATGAGACCGCCGCCGACGTGAAATGCGAAGAAGCCGAGCGCCCAGAGGACGAGCAGGACAATGGCGATGGTGAATAGCATGGGTCACGCCTCGATTGGAAGTGAATGGTGAAGCTTCTGTAATTCAAAGGCAACGATCGTACCTGAGCTCGTCGGTTATGCTCGGGGAGCTCTGGGAATTTCCTCGCGAGGGGCGCCAGGAATCTGGGTTTCCACCGACGGACCATGCAGGGCGCGCGTCTGTCGCGCGAGGAGAATTCGTGCAGCGCGGACGTCGTGGCCCACGTCGATGAGCAGGATGGCCAGGTCGCCGACCCCCCAGAGCAGGCCAGCGAGCACGATGAGGCGACTGGCCTCGCCGAGCAAGGTGGGAACGGCCGCGCCGCCCTGCGCCATGACCCCCGTGACCACCTCCGCGATCAGCAGGAGGGCCAGGATGACCCCCATCAGCTTGAACAGCTTGGAGAGATATCGCAGGCCGACGTACGGCTCGAGATCGCTCTGGCGAATACCGGGTATCTCGATGACCCCATCCTCGGGCTTGAGTGCCTGCCCAAGCCGGTCCAAGGGCCCCTTTACTGGAGCGGCCGTGCCATCCTGTGTGCGTCGTAGTTCGCTCATCATCCTCCTCCGGATCCGATCCAGCGGGCACGATAGCCACGCGAATCGATGTGTATGAAAGGTCCGTGCCCGGACTCAGCAGGATAGACGCCTCCTCCCCCGACGAGTTCGGGATGCGCGGCTTCTACCCTGTCCTCCGCCTGCAAGATCACCCGGGCGTCATTGATGTCGGTGCGCCCGTCGTGGTTCAGGTCGTCCATGATGCCATTGCCATCGTTGTCGATGAAGATGTCAGCTGCATCGCCGTACATGTGCCGGCTCAGTCCGGCTCGCCCGCCGGTGTTGCCACCGCCCCTGTTGTACTGCGGGGTGCGAAACCCGCTCATGACATGGACACCGTTGACGTTGACGCCATGCGCCGCAAGATCGGTGAGGATCAACTCCAGCTTGTCCACATTACGCATTTCGATGACGAGATACTTCGGCCACACGTTTACCTGGTCATGCGTCAGGAAATCACGCAGCTTGAAATGATCGGAAATCCGGGTGTCGGCGTTCTGCTGCGTGACCTCGATGTAGCCCGACGGCGGTTGGTAGCGAGCCGGCGGCGCCTTCTTCGGTGCACTTACCGGACCGGTCTCACCAGGCCAGTTGCCGAGATAGTAGAGTCCGACCCTGCCGTTCTGCTTGTCGCTGCGGGGGCGGGTGCTGATCAGGCTGAAATCCGAGATGGGGCGAATGGCGTTCCCGATGGCCACGGCGAGCTTCCAGATGCCCGCCCTGGGCGCGACGGACGAGCCGCTCGTCTCAGATTCCGGCACCGTCAGGGTTCCGCCCATGGGGGCGGCGCTCGACGAGATGGCGGCACCGGCGGGCGTGATCTCCGCGCGCAGCTTTCCACTGACACCACGAAGTTCGCCGGCGAGCGCCCCGAGGGAGGCATCGGTGAGATAGGCCGCGGTGGGGGGATCCGAGTTGGTGAGGGCGGCGGCGACACGGGCGGTGGCCGACGGGCCGTTCGCGTCGCGGGATCTGGTGCCACCCGTGGCGATAGTCCACGTCCACCCGATGATCAGAATCGCGACCAGCACGCGCCCGCCGATGTCGAGCAGGCGCTCGGTACGCGCCGAGACGCCCGCTCCATGCCAGCGGCTGGTGGGTGCGGCGGGCAGCAGCAATGCAGCATCCACGAGATGCCGGAGGTCGTTC
>JACMOE010000356.1 GCA_014378185.1 Gemmatimonadaceae bacterium
AAACCGCTCGGTGACGTCCTGGTGCCGCGACTCCCATGTTTCTGTGCGTCGCCCGTGAAAGCGGATGATCGCGAGCTCCGGGTCGGTGACGGACATGAGCGGCGGCACGCTGCTCTCCCATCCTTGCGGTGCATCCACACATACGTAGGTCAGGTGCAAGTCCCGCAACAGCGCGAACAGGCGCGGTGCGATCCGGTCCGATAGCCAGTCGCGATGTCGCACTTCGACGGAGGCCGGCCAGTCGCCGAGCCGCTTCCGGGCGAGCGCGAGCGCCGCGGCACTTTCGCGCGACGGGCTGAACCACTTGGGAAACTGGAGCATGATCGCGCCCAGCTTTCCCGCTGCACGCAGGGGCGCGAGCGCGGAAAGAAATCGTCGCCACACCTCATCGAGGGACGAGCGCGAGAAGTGATGTGCGTAGACGTTGTGCGCGCTGCGCAGGCGAAGTGGCAGGTCGTCACGAAGCCATTGCGGCAGGCGCGATGGGTCGGTGGGATGCCCTGTCATGAGCGAGTGCGCCTTGATGTTGAACACGAAATGCGACGGCGTTCGCTCCACCCACCGTTGTGACGTGGCTTCGGACGGCATGGCGTAGTACGTGGCATCCACCTCCACCATCGGCAACTGCATCGCGTAGTGCCGCAAGCGTGCTTCAGCCGTGGTTGCTGCAGGCGGATAGAAGACGCCCGCGGCGAGGATCGACGGATCGGTCCATCCTGCCACGCCCGCCAGCACATCACATCCTCGCGCATGCAGACCCGTGGGCCACCGATCGGGAACGAGTTCGGCGCGCCACTTCGCCTCGCGCCAGCCTGGATCGAACGCAGCGTCCCACGCAACATGATCGACGACGGGAGTCGCGATGCAAGCCGATTCGCGCGCTTCGAGGTTGTCCGGTAGTGGTTGCGGCGCTCGCAGGGTTTGCGCGATCATCCGGCCGACGCGTGCCGGCGCCTCTCGTGTGAGCGCCTCGATGACCTGCGCTTCGGGCAGGTTCTTCCAGTAGGCACGCGGCATCTCTGCCCGCATGGCCTCGCGGTTGAGGCGGGCCGGATTGAATGTCCCGGCGTAATACGTGCGCCAGAGATCCTCCAGCGCATCGTGGGTCGGGGGGGCCTGGTGCCGCTCGATGCCCGGGGTGAGCGACAGCGCCTCCCCGTCCCACCGCGCACAACCGTCCGGCGTGAGGATGGACCATCGCATGGACGGAAAGCGCTCGACGAAGAAGGGCGCAGTTTTCTCGACGACACGATGGGCCGGCTCGAACCACGCGATGTACTCGTCGTCCACGGCCCGGGACCGCACGAACGCCTTCATCTTGTGTGATGCACGCCGCACCGCGCCATGCATCCGGACGAGGCGATACATCAAGGGATCGGTCACCACCTCGAGGAGATGCGGTTCGCCATGCGTGAGCCGCCAGAGCAACGCATAGAGTTGCGCCCACCGGCACGGGTCGCGATGGCACGCCACGCTCGCGCTCAGCGCCACGAAGCGTCGTGACACTGGCTGCCCGAGTCTCTCGGATGCCTCGACTCCAGCGCCAAACAGCTGCGACGCCGTACCATCCTCGCACCATGTGATCTGCCCGGGCGCAAGCTGCACGTGCAACGCCCCTCGCGCGGTCGCACGCCACCGCGCGAAGGCGCTCGTCACGTCACCATGCACCAGAGTCACTACAACTCGCCAGTTCTCGCCGCCACGAGCGATGTGGACCAGAGGTCCAGCTGGCTCGTGGACCGCACACGCTGTGAGAGCAAGGCCGAATCCGGGCCGAGTCGCGTGGGTGCATAGTCTGCCGTCTCGATGAATGGCATGGCGCGCGAGAGCGCGACGGACAGTCGCGCGAGATCGTCGAGGCGCAGCCGTGTCCACCGTCGTGCGGCGATCATGCGGTTCACGCTGCGCACGCCGATGCCCGGTATGCGAAGCAGCGCCTCCTTCGGCGCGCTGTTCACGTTCACCGGAAACTCGGCGCGATTGCGCATCGCCCACGCGAGTTTGGGATCGACGTCGAGATCGAGATTGGGCGTCGCTGGCGTGGTGAGCTCATGTACGGCGAACCCATAGAAGCGCATCAGCCAGTCCGCCTGATAGAGGCGGGGTTCGCGCAACAGCGGTGGCGCGACCGGCGGCAGCAATGCCGAGGCATCCGGGATGGGACTGAACGCGGAGTAGTACACACGCTTGATGAGTTGACGAGTGTACAGCATTGCGGACGTCTGAAGCACGTCGGCATCAGTGGCCGATGTGGCGCCCACGATCATCTGCGTCGCCTGTCCAGCGGGCGCAAAGGCAATCGGCATCCTTGGCGCACCCGCACGTTCGACCTTCGCGCGATCTTCCCGCGCTTCCACGATGCCATCGCGCACGACGTTCATGGCTCGGCCAATCTGCACGAGGTTCTTCTCCGGAGCCAGGACGTCGAGGTCGCGCTGGCGCGGAAGCTCCACGTTGATGCTCAGCCGGTCTGCCCAGAGACCCGCCTCGCGAAGCAGCTCCGGAGCCGCGTTCGGGATGGTCTTCAGGTGGATGTATCCGGCAAACTTGTGCTCGGTGCGGAGCGATTTGGCCACCGCGATGAGCTGCTCCATTGTGTAGTCGGCGTCGCGGATGATGCCCGAGCTGAGGAAGAGCCCTTCTATGTAATTGCGCCTGTAGAAGTCGAGGGTGAGCCGAACGACCTCTTCAGGAGTGAATCGCGCACGCTGCACGCCACTCGACCGGCGGTTGATGCAATACGCGCAATCGTAGATGCAGTAGTTCGTGAGGAGGATCTTGAGGAGCGACACGCAGCGGCCATCCGGCGTGTAGCTGTGGCAGATGCCCGCCCCTTCCGTGGATCCGAGTCCACCGGGCGCGGCCTTTCGACCCTTCGCGCCGCTGCTCGCGCAGGACGCATCGTATTTGGCAGCGTCGGCGAGGATGGAGAGTTTTGCGTCGATATCCATGACCCGAATATAACCCGAAGATTCCCGCGATGCGACGGCCTGGCCCGCGTCATGTTGCACATTCCGCCACTTCTTCTGTCCGCGCTGCTCTGGATCGGCTTCATTGCTATTGGAGCGTGGCAGCCGCTCGAGACCTCACGCACTCCCGGGCACGTGCCGGGCATTCTCCAATGCCGGATATCCTGACTAACCCGTCCATGTTCGTCGGCGTCGATGTGCAGGTCAAACGTGGCTGTTCGTTCTACGCGATCACCGCCGCTGGTGATCATGTTGATTCCGGATGGCTGCCAAGTCACACCGCGCCGGAGGATCTTCGTCACCTTCTCTGTCGGCTCACGTCCGATGCGCCATCGCGTATCGCGGTCGGCATCGATGCGCCACGATGTCCGCTCGACGAGCGTCGTCAATGGTCGTGGAGTGGGAAGCGGGGTGCGTGGTCGTCCGCTCCCAATGCCGTCGGTGCCGGCAGGCACTGCGAAGTGGTGATATCGGCGCAGCGGCTGGCCAACCCGCAGTGGACGCCGCTGCGCCACTCTGCACCAGAGTGGATGCAACTCGGATTCGCACTGTTCGAGCGGTTGGCCGATCTGCCGCATGTCTATGAAGTCTTTCCGAGCGCGGCCTACACCCAGTTGGCGAATGATGCGACCGCAATGCTGCCGATCTGCTTCGCTGGCTTCCTCCCGGGCCCGAAGGACATGCTCGACGCCGCAATTGGAGCGCTGGTGGTCCGCGACTATCTCGACGGGAAGGGTTGCGCAGTGGGAGGCGGTGACGGCCTGGGCTCGATCATTCTGCCTCGACCGCTGCGGTCATCACATGCGAAGTTGGCCGACTGGCCCTCCGCTGTGATGCCCACGAGCCCTCACTCACCGACGCGATGACCTTCAGCCTGTGGAGTACCGCTGCAGTGTGGTCCGACGGCGAAATTCCGGCGCCGGAGTGCCGTCGCATTGTCCTGGCTGGCCATTGGACTTGCACTCTACTCGGCATTTCTCGCCTTATTTACACCAACACAAGCACGCATGACAGCAGGTCTCATCGAGCGCGTTACCCAACTGTTGGCGAAGGTCCGTGAACGCTCGACATTGTGCTCGGGGTCTACATCCACACTCTCCTCAAAAGGCCGAGTAGTATTCTTCGAGAACAGTCGGGCGATCAGTATCCCGGTCACGCTGGCCCTGGTCAGCATGGCGATAGTCGGGTGTGCGCACGCGCAGGTCGCGCGTGAGCCCTTGCGCGTGGATCAGGCGTCGGAAGCGGCCGTGATCCGGACGTCCCGTGCTGCGCAGAATCTGGCGATCGCGGTGGGTGACACGGCTCAGGTCTCGAGCTACTGGACGGACGACGTCGAGATTCGCCGCGGTCTTGGGCAGTTGGTGGTAGGGCGGAATGCGTACCTGCGGCTATTCGTGCCCGACTCCGTTGCAGTCGAGCGTGGCACA
>JACMOE010000357.1 GCA_014378185.1 Gemmatimonadaceae bacterium
GCGTACGCGACCTGTCGAGCACGGAGACTCGGGTGACGTCGGCCGTGGTGCTCGCGACGCTGGCGATCGTGCTGGTGGTGGGCGCATTCGACGCGGTGCTCCTGCTTGCGGCACCAGCACTGGTGGCGTGGTCGCTGCTGGGCGCGCTCGCCGCGGAGTCGCGCGAGCGACAGGCGATGGACCTCGGCGTGGTGCGTCGCATCGGGGCGATTGCGCTGGTGGCGGTGCTCGGCGGATTGGCGGTGGCGCGGAGCGCGGCCCAGCTGACGGCAATGTCGATGTATGCCACGAATTCGAAGGCGTCGGTGCTTGAGCGGGCGTCGGCCATCGATCCCGGCAGCTACCGCATTCATGCACGGCTGGCGCAGCTCTACCTGGGGCGTGGTGACTGCCGGCGATCGCGCGTGCACGCCAGCGCGGCGCGGCGGCAGTTTCCGTCATCGCCTGTCGCGCGCCGGTTGCTGTCCGCCTGCGGCGAGTAGCCTACTCGATGAGCCGGCGCGTGGGTCGCGAGGCGCGATCGGCGCGCGCGCACATGTGCAGCAATGGAGCCAGCGAGCGCGAGTGGAACGTGTGTTCCCTTATGCGCGGGGCGTCAGCTCGCCTTCTTCTTTTCCTGGGCGGCGCGAAGCTCGTCGAGCAGCAGCGTGACGCGCTCGATCTCGCCAGAGGCGATCGTCTGTCGCGGGGTGCGTCCCTCGAACTGGTCGAGTGGGGTCTCGAGCCACCGAATGGCGTCGGCTGGTTCCCTGAAGAGTACGGCGAGCTCGACGAGGAGCATCCGCCGCACGCGCTTTCGCCTGATCCGCTTGTTCATGAAACCTCGATGCTGCTGAAGTGTGGCCCGCCAATGCGGCATGATGACTGCGGAAGGTAAACCATCGTGAGCCCATCCCGCGACTTTCAGGACGATAGCGGCCGTCTGTGGACTGCCTGGGACGTCATTCCCGCGTGGGGGCGAGGCGTCTGCCCGGAATTGATGACGCGGCGCCGAGCGTCAGGTGCGCGGCGCAGGGGGAAGGGCGTACCAGAGCACGGCGGCAAAATGCGCGAAGCTTCCACCCAGCACGAACAGGTGCCACACGGCGTGACTGAAGCGGATGCGCTCCCACACGTAGAACACCACGCCGCCAGTGTAGAGCGCTCCCCCCAGCGCCAGCCAGCGCAGTCCGGCGGGTGCCACATGCTGCGAGAGCGGACGCAGTGCGATGACGATGATCCATCCCATCGCGAGGTAGAGCCAGGTGGAGAGCGCGGGAAGGCGCGCGCCAAACCGCGTCTTGAGCGCGACGCCAACGAGCGCCAGGCCCCACACCACGCCAAACAGGCTCCATCCCCACGCACCGCGCAGGCTGATGAGCGTGAACGGCGTGTACGTTCCGGCGATGAGCAGGTAGATAGCGGCATGATCGACGCGCTGCCATGCTTCCTTGTGCTCCATTCGTCGGACGGCATGGTACAGCGTCGACGCGGCATACAGCAGGATGAGCGTCGCGGCATAGATGCTCACCGCGACAATGCGCCACGCGTCCCTGGTGGCGATGGCGGTGACGACGAGCACGGGCGCAGCGACGACGCTCAGCGCAAGGCCGAATCCGTGCGTGAGGCTGTTCGCAAGCTCTTCACTTGCGGACCAGGTTCGCGTGCTCGCCATGGCACAACCTACCGCGATCCCGCAACGACCGCGCGGGCCAGCGCGGCGTCGAGGGTCGGCACCACGTTGTCCGGCCCGATTTCGTCCATCGTGCCCGAGCCGCTGAGTGCGGCGAGCGGCTGCGCCTGCGCCTCCGCAATGATGACCACTGTTCCATCCATGCGCGTCCGATGCACGACGTCACGCAGCGTGCGCATGCCGGTGGAATCGAGCGCGGGGACGTATCGCATGCGAAGGATGAGGACCGTCGGCCGGCCCGCAATCCGGCCGATGGTGTCCTTGAACATCCGCGCGGCGCCGAAGAAGAATGGTCCGTTGATTTCGTACACTTCGACGCCGGCGGGAATGCGGCGCCGGTCGAGCAGCGGCCCGTCGTCGCCCTCCTCGTCGCTGAGCGAGTCCGTCACACTCGTCACGCTCGTGACGGAAGCCATGCGCCGCATGAAGAGAAAGGCGGTGAGTACCATCCCGACCTCGATGGCCACCGTGAGGTCCACGAGCACGGTGAGGAAAAACGTCACCAGCAACACGGCCACGTCGCTCTTCGGTGCGCGCAGCTCGGCAACAAAGGCGCGCCACTCACTCATGTGGTAGGAGACGACGACGAGGATGGCAGCGAGCGTGGCCATGGGAATCAGCGAGGCCCAGCGCCCGAAGAACAGCGTGATGAGCAGCAGCGTGACCGCGTGGACGATACCCGCGACCGGTGTGCGACCACCACTCTTCACGTTGGTGGCGGTGCGGGCGATGGCGCCGGTGGCCGGAATGCCGCCGAACAACGGCGTCACGACGTTCGCCACGCCCTGCGCCACCAGCTCCATGTTGGAACGATGGCGACCGCCGATCATGCCGTCGGCCACCACGGCGGAGAGCAGCGACTCCACCGGCGCGAGCAACGCGATGGTGAAGGCGGGACCCACCAGCGCGACGACCTGCACCAACGAAAGATGCGGCATCGTGGGATGCGGCAGCGCCGCAGAGATCTCGCCGAAGCGGGACCCGATCGTTTCCACCGGCAAGTGCAGCACGCGAGCGAGCAGCGTGGTGGCCACGAGCGCCACGACCGGACCCGGCACGCGGGTGTCGAGGCGTTGCCACAACAGCATGATCGCCAGCGCGACGACGGCGATGGCAACCGCAGCGGGAGTCACCGTGGTGATCGCAGCTCCATACGCCATCCACTTCGCCACGAAGTGCGCCGGCACCTCGCCCATCTGGAGGCCCAGCAGATCCTTGACCTCACCGGAGAAGATGATCAGTGCGATGGCGCTGGTGAAGCCGATGACGAGCGGATGCGGAATGAACGTGATGGCGTCACCGAACTTCGCGATGCCCATGACGATGAGGATCACGCCGGCCATGAGCGTGGCGACGGTGAGGCCATCGACACCGTACTGCTGCACGATGCCATAGACGATCACGACGAACGCCCCGGTGGGTCCGCCGATCTGCACGCGCGATCCGCCCAGCAGCGAAATCAGGAACCCGGCGATGATGGCCGTCCAGAGGCCGCGATCCGGCGACACACCACTGGCAATGGCAAACGCAATGGCCAATGGCAGCGCGACGACGCCGACGATCACGCCCGCACTCGCGTCGGCAAGGAACTGCGCGCGATCGTAGGTGCGGAGCGTGGAGAACAGCTTGGGGACGAAGATAGCGCCAACCGGAACTGAGCACCCGGAAACGGGGCTGTTTCAACCTATCAGGCGGCCCGGGTGCAGGCATGCGGCTGGCGCAGTCCAGCAGACGGCACCCGAGTTGCACCACACCGTCATTCCCGCACTTGCCGCTCCTCCATCCGCACCCAAAATCACGTGAGCACCGTGTTCACTCTCGTGGGCGGCATCGTCCTCGCGCTGCTCGCCGCGTTCGCCTTCATCACCGTGGCCGCGAACGTCGAGGCGGCACACCAGGACCGCGTGATGAAGGTGCCGCAGATCGGCACGTCGCTGCAGGAATTCCTGCGGGCACTGCACGGGGCGGCTGGCGAGCGTGTGACGCATGGCAACACGGTGGACCTGTACCAGAACGGCGACGAGATCTTCCCGCCCATGCTTGCCGCCATCCACGGCAGCCGGTCCACCATCCACCTGTCCACGTACGTGTACTGGGCGGGCGTCGTTCCGCAAACCTTCGCGCGTGCGCTTTCCGACGCGGCACTTCGCGGCGTAACGGTGCGCGTGGTGCTCGACAGCGAAGGCACCGAGCCCATGCCCAGGGATCTCGTGCAGCAGATGCGCGACGCGGGATGCACTGTGACGTGGTTCCGGCGCATGCGGTGGTTCGACTGGATGAAATACAATCACCGCACGCACCGCCGGCTCCTCATCATCGACGGCACCGTCGCGTTCACGGGCGGAGTCGGGATTGCCGACGAATGGACGGGCCACGCGCAGAGCTCCGCCCACTGGCGAGACACCCATGTGCGGCTCACCGGCCCCGTAGTCGCATCGTTGCAGGCGGCGTTCACCGATAACTGGAACCAGTCCACCAACGAATTATTGCTGGACGGGCGAGACTACCCGGAACTGGCCCCAACCGGCAACATCCCGGTATGCGCCGTCATCAGCACGCCAGCCAACGGTGCATCCGAGGCGCAGCGCGTCATGGCCGCTTGCGTGGCGGGATCCACCCGCTCGCTCCACGTGAGCAACGCCTACTTCCTCCCACAGGTCTCGTTCATCGACGCGCTCTGCGCGGCGCGCGAGCGCGGCGTGGACGTGCGCGTGCTCGTCCCGGGGCCATGGCACGACCAGAAGCTGGTGCAGCGCGCCAGCCGCCATACCTGGCCGCGCCTGGTGCAGGCCGGCGTCCGCATCTACGAATACCAGACCACCATGATGCACGCCAAGACCGTCACCGTGGATGGTGAACTCCTGCTCGTGGGCTCCGTCAACTTCGACCCGCGCTCCTTCGCACTCAATGCCGAATGCGCAGTGGTGATCGTGAGCCGACAACACGCCGAACAGGCCGAGGCGCGCTTTCAGGACGACATCGCCCAGGCGACGCTCGTGACCAGCGAACAGTTGGCCGCCCTCAGCCTGGGCAACCGGATACTGGACCGCGTGTGCTTCTGGGCGCGCGCGCAGTTGTAGCGCGAAATGCCTATTTCTTCTTCTGCGGAGCCGAGCCACGCTCGCGAAACACCATGTTCTGCCCAGCGTAACCAAACTCGAGCCCCGAACTCTTCTCGACAAGCCGGATGGCCTGCATGCCGGAATCGAGCGAGGCGCGCATGGTGACCTTGCGGTCGAGCAACGCGGTCTTCGGCACGCGAATCTCGTAGCCGTACCACCGCTTCATCATCGCGAGCGCATCCTTGAGTGGACGATTCTCCACCGCCAGCGTGCCCGTGGTCCACCCGGACGCCTCGGCACGCTCCGCATCGTTCGCCGGATGCGTCGTTCCGTCGTCACGCATCACGAGCGCGGCGCCAGCCGCCAGCGGATGCGAGATGTCGCCGTGCCGGACGTCGACCGAGCCTTCGCGCACGACGACCGTCACCCCGGGATCTCCGGGATACGCGCTCACCGTGAACGCCGTGCCGGTGGCCACGATGACTGCCTGACGTGCATGGACTTCGAAAGGCTTCTCGAGGCCCTTGGCCACGGTAAACGTGGCGGCTCCTTCGATTCCCACGCCGCGAAAGGTGGAGCTGAAGTCCTGCGGAATCACGAGCCTGGACTCCGGTGCCATGTTCGCCGTACTGCCGTCATTGAGGTTCACGTTGCCGGCTCGGCCCGCGGGCGTCGTGATGGGACGCGCGTCGGCAGAGGCGAGTGCCTTGGTGATCTTCCCCTTGGCCGCCATGCGGTCCATCGCAAAGATGCCGCCTGCCACGGCGGCGATGGCAACGCCCCCCAGCACGAATGCGAGCCACACGGGTGCTGACTTGCCCACGGCGCCAATGTGACCCGCGGCTTCGTGCCGCGATGCCGCCGCGACCGCGGCGAGTGTATCCGCACTGTGCTCCTCGCCGTGCAGCGCATGCTGGATGTGCGCCCACGACTGCTCCGGATCGACGTCTCCCGATACGTGATGATCCTCGTGCTTCACGGAGTTCCCGAAGCGGTGCGCTGCCGCACGCCGGCTCAACGCGCGCGCGGACGCATGGTGCACATCGGCCACGAGAAACTGGTGCAGCTCATCGGCGGTCTTGATCTTCTCGCGCGCATCCCACGCGCGCACGAAGGCTCCCTCCACCACTTTTGGCACGAGGGCGATCGCGTCCTCACCGAGATCGGCGCGGGCCTTGCTGCTGAGCGCGGGATACTCGATGAGAAAGGCGGACTTGGGGGCATTCTCGTCTCCGAGCGCGGTGGACGGCAGCGCGGAGAGTGACTGCGGCGCGTTGGAATCGCGCGGTGGAA
>JACMOE010000358.1 GCA_014378185.1 Gemmatimonadaceae bacterium
CAGAGTGGAAGGTTACGACCAACGACCGGAGCGAGAAGCGATCATGACAATCGATGGAACGACGAGCCCGCAGATGACGCTTCGATGCGCCACGTGTGGCAAGTGGAACCGGGTTCGTGCCGATCGTGCGGCGGACGGCGCAAAGTGCGGCGCGTGCTCGGCGTCACTCGCGCTGGACCATCCCGTGCTGCTGGACGACGACAGCTTCGACCGGGTGATCGCTGAATCCGGGATCCCGGTGCTCGTGGATTTCTACGCGGACTGGTGCGGCCCCTGCAAGATGATGGCGCCGGCGGTGGAGACCCTGGCCAGGGAGACGGTAGGCCGCGCACTGATCGCCAAGCTGGACACGGACCATTCGCAGCGGTCGGCGGGGCGCTTCCAGATACGCGGCATTCCCACGTCCATCGTGTTCAGCGCGGGGCGAGAGGTGGCGCGGCAGACAGGAGCTGTGCCGCTCGCCACGCTGCGGGCGATGCTGGGGTGACGGGGGACGAGGAACGGCGGGCAGTGAGCCTTGCACGGTAAAAGCGAACGGCGCGCCGGACCCATGTCCGGTGCGCCGTCGCTCATTCATCCACGTGTCATTGCCGCGTCGCGCTATTCGTGCGCCGGCAATGGTTCCATCGTCTTCGCGTTGACCGGCACCTGCACCTCGTCGCGATAGGGGCTGGTCATGAGCGTGACGCGCATGCGCGGGAACGCATTCATGAAGGCGAGGTAGCAGAGGCCCCAGGCGCCCGCGTAGCCGAGCATGATGGCGATCTCGTACACGCCGAAGGGATTCGACGTCGCTTCGCCATACAGTGACGGATAGACCTCGAGATAGCGCACGAGGAACATGCCGGCCAGGCTGATAATCGTGAACAGCGCGAGGGTGGGCTTGAACACCTTGGCCGCACGCGAGAGCAGCCCGAAGAAGGGCGCGAAGAAGACCATCATCACGGCCGACACCGAGAAGTGCACCCACGGCTCGATGAGCCGGAGTCGTGGCCAGTGAGTCTCCTCTCCCACGTTGGCGTACCAGATGATCAGGAACTGGCTGAAGGTGAGGTAGCCCCAGAACGCGGTGAAGGCAAAGCAGAGTTTGCCGAGGTCGTGAAAGATGTTCTCGCCGATGAGGGCTTCGGCGCCGAGAAAGCGGCGCCACGCCATCACGAGGAGCGTGAACAGCGTCAGCGCGCAGAGCCACGCACCCATGAAGAACCACCAGCCATAAAGCGTGCTCTGGAAGTGCAGCGACAGGCCCATGGACAGGTCGAACGCGAGGATGGTCCACCCGTACCCGAACATGAGGGCGAGGGCGACGGCCAGCTTGCCCTGGAGCGAATGGGTGCTGTGCAGTTCGCGACGCTCGTCACGAAATCCGTTTCGCATGCGGGCACGCAGCCCCGCGGCCCACCGGGCGCCGGCCTCGGGCAGGAGCCCGACGTCGAGACGCACCGACGTGTAGATGTACCACAGTGACAGCGCGGTGATCCCCGTGAAGGCAAGGAGCACGCGCAGGGTCACGAAGCTGCCGTTGTACCAGAGCACCTTCTCCGAGACGGGAGGCGTCTCGTGAGTCCAGGGGAAGATGTGGTTCTTGCCGAGGAACACGGTAAGGACCAGCAGCACGAAGGCAAGCGGCAGGAAGGCAACGAACCCTTCCTCGAAGCGGATGATGGCACGCGACCAGCGCGCCGTGGTGATGCGCTGCACGGCCACGAACATGACGCCGGCCGACGAGAGCGACGTGAAAAACAGCCAGCTCACGTGGTAGGCGCGCCACGCGCGGTCCGGATCGGCAAGGAGCGCGACGATGAACGCGAGCGCTCCGATGGCGGCGAGCGCCACGCAGGTGAGCGTAAGCGCCTTGGGGACCGGCTTGGTGTACGCACGAACGACGTCGTCGCGCGTGGGCACATGGACTTGATGCAGGCTCACCGTTCGCCTCCCGTCTTGGGCACTGTAGTGGTGGGAGGGACGGAGCCAGGTGCGGAATCAGTTGGTGCGGCAGGGGCGACGGTCGCCGCTGCGCGCGGAAACGCGTAGCCGCTCGTGCCGTCGGCCTGGGAACCGACGTGCTTGAAGTACGGCGATGGGCGGCCGGGTCCCATCCGAGTGTATCCCGGCACCTTGTCGCCGGTTTCGCCGGGCAATCCCACCGGACCAGTGGCGACCTGATACTTGCCCTGAAGACCGCGCACGTAATTCACGACGTCCCACCGATCCATTTCCTCGATGCGGTTGTACGACGGCATGCCGCCGCGTCCATTCCGCATCATGCCCCAGATGTATCCATCGGTGCGGCCCTCGGCCGACGCACCCATGAGCGGAGGCACGTACAAGCCATACTTGGTGACGGGGCCGTTGGCCTTGCCACCATCGCCATGGCACACGGCGCAGTTGATCGAGTAGTACATGCGTCCGTTGCGCAATGAGCGCGCGTCCGCCGGCACGGGATTCGGGAGCGATGACATCGAGTCGATCACACCAGGGTAGGCCGCGCGCGAGACCGCATAACCCGGCACGAGTGTTCCGTACACGGGCACCGAAAACTGCGGATTGCCACGCATGCCGATGGTGTCGGCGGGCGACTCCCACGGATCGTGCTTGGGCTGCTCCTTGAAATCGGTGAACCAGGAACAGGCACCGAGGAGCGTGACCAGCGACAGGGTGGCGATTCGGGGGAGCGAACGGAGAGCAGGTCCTTCGCTGCGCTCAGGACGACAGAGGTCAGCGCTCATTGCGAACCTCCAGTGCGCCGTGCCTGCGCAGCAGCTCGGACGCCTCGGGAGCGCGATCCGGGCCGGCGGCGACCCAGACACCAAAGTCGCCGTGGCTGAATCGGGGATCGTACCCCACCGTCATGGTGAGGCGGGGAATGCGGGACAGCGCGAACATGCCGAACACGGTGGACAGTGATCCGATGAGCACCATCAGCTCGAAGCCGATGATCGTGTAGGGAATCCAGCTGGCCACGGCCTTTCCGCCCACGACGAGGGGCCAGTAGTCGGAGATCCAGATGGGAATCCAGTAGCCGAACGTGAGGCCCAACAGACCGCCAATCAGCGTGAAGCGGCGGACCTTGCTCTCGGGTGCGGCAATCGCTTCCTCCAGCTCGTGCCGAGGCACGGGACTGAAGACGGAGATGTCGCGAAAGTTCTGCTTGCGGAGATCCTCGATGGCATGGACCGTCGAGTCGAGCTCGGCAAAGGCGGCGATCACTCCCTGCATCAGTGCGTCCCCCCGTCAGCAGGAAGCGGATGGCCGAGGGTGCCATGCGCGGCGTGGTGCGCCTCGACATGCGCGCGGCGCATCTTCGGTGGCAGAATCTCCTTGATCTCGGAGATGGCCATCACGGGCATCTGCCGGATGAAGAGCAGGAACCACATGAAGAACCAGCCGAAGGAGCCGAGCAGGATGTTGTAATCCACCCAGGTTGGATGGTAGCCGCCCCACTGCCACGGCTCGAACTCGTGCGAGAGCGACGGAATGACGATGACGAAGCGCTCGAACCACATGCCGATGTTGATGAAAATCGACAGCATGAACAGCCACTTGGTGTTCCGCCGCAACTTCTGCGAGAAGAGGGACAGCGGCAGGACCATGTTGCAGATGAGCATGATCCAGGCAGCCCACGTCCACTGGCCGAAGACGCGATTCCAGAAGTACTCCTGCTCCATCTTGTTGCCGGACATCCACGCCACCTGGAACTCGGTCAGGTAGGCAAGGCCGACGACACACGAGGTGAACAGGCAGAGCTTCGCCGCCGCATCGAGGTCGTTGATGGTGACGTAATGCTCCAGCTTGAAGAACTTGCGGAGCGGGATGATGATGGTGAAGACCATCCCGATACCGGAGAAGATGGCCCCGGCCACGAAGTAGGGCGGAAAAATCGTGGCGTGCCAGCCGGGAACGAGCGACATGGCGAAGTCGAATGACACGACCGAGTGCACGGACAGCACGAGCGGCGTCGCGAACGCAGCCAGGAACAGGTACGCACGCGTGAAGTGCCGCCACTCGTTGTCCGAGTTGCGCCAGCCGAGCGAAAGGACGGCGAAGATCCGCTTGCGAGTCGCATTCTTCTCCTGATCCCGCAGCACGGCGAGATCGGGAATCAAGCCGATCCAGAAGAAGGTGGCCGAGACGGTCAGGTAGGTCAGAATCGCGAAGACGTCCCACACCAGCGGGCTCTTGGGATTCGGCCAGATGAGGCGCCAGTTCGGATACGGAATGAGCCAGAAGAACTTCCAGGGCCGCCCGAGGTGGAGAATGGGGAAGAGTCCGGCCGTCATGACCGCGAACACCGTCATGGCTTCTGACGCGCGATAGATCGTGGTGCGGAAGCCGGCGCGGAACAGGTAGAGAATGGCGGAGATGAGCGTGCCCGCGTGGCCGATACCGACCCAGAACACGAAGGTGACGATGTACACGCCCCACATCACCGGCGGCTGATAGCCAGCGCTACCGAGCCCTTCGTAAATCTGGTAGACCCACGTACTCGCGCCGATGAGCAGGCACAGGATGGCCACGCCGAGCATTGCGAACCAGCCCAGCGTGGGCTGGAGCGTGGCGATAATGTCGCGATCGACCTGCTCGTAGTCCTTGATGCCGGGCAAGCGGTTGCCGGCCGTCGCGATGTTGGACCCAATCAGGTGCTCGGGACGCGGCTTTGCCATGGTCGCCATGATTATGCCCCCACCGGCGACGCGTGGATGACCTTCTTCAAGTAGACCACCGCGGTGTAGGTGTTGAGCTCCTCGAACACGTGGTAGGCACGCCGGTCATCCACCAGTGACGACACCGTCCACTTGGGATCGGCGGCATCACCGAACGTGATGGCGCGCGACGGACAGGCCTGCGCGCACGCCACCGTGAACTCGTCGGGCACCAGTTCGCGTCCCTCGGACCTGGCGCGCGTTTCCGCCTCGCGAATACGCTGCACACACATCGTGCACTTCTCCATGACGCCCTTGCCGCGGACGGTGACGTCCGGGTTGAGCTGCCAGTCGAGCGGCTCGGGGAACGCATACTGCTTGCGATCCTCCTCGCCGTAGCCGAACCAGTTGAAGTAGCGGACCTTGTACGGACAGTTGTTGCTGCAGTAGCGCGTGCCGACGCAGCGGTTGTAGACCTGCACATTGAGCCCGTCGGGCGCATGGTACGTGGCGTACACCGGACAGACGGGCTCGCACGGCGCATTGCCGCAGTGCTGACAGAGCATCGGAACGAAGCGCGCCTCGAAATCCTCCGTGAACTGCCCCTCGTCCGCCCCTTCGAAGTAGCGTTCGAGCCGGAGCCAGTTCATCTCGCGGCCGCGCGTGATGTTGAAGCCGGGCTTCGCGACCGCATACACCGTGGCATTCTGCCACGACGCCCCAACGGTGGGAATGTTGTTCTCGGCGTAGCACGCCGTGACGCAGGCGGAGCAACCGGTGCAGCGCGCGAGGTCAACGGTCATTGCCCAGCGACGACTGGCCATGCCAGACCAGTGAGTGGGCGCGTACATCCCCTTGTCCTTGCCATGATCGGCAGACGTTGGTGCGCCGAGTTGGCCCTGCGCGTCAGCGGCAACCGGGGAGCGTAGACCGGGAAGGAAGGCGTGGCTCGCTTCGCCGGGAACGTGCGCCTCGTGCGCGGCCTCGCTACCCTTGCCCTCGACCTTCACCTCTGCGGCGGTCCTGGCGTCACCACCCTTTGCGCCGGCGAGCAGCGTTGCCAGGGGAATCGCCTGTGAAATGCCGCGGCCATGCTGACGCGCCGACCCTTCGGTGGACACGAGAGTGTCGTGGTCGGCCGTCTTCGTGAGCGACGCCTTCGTGGTGGTGAGCGCCAGTGCGCCCGCAGCATTGGTGCCGGACAGCAGCAAGTCGTGCGCGCGCACACCGAGATTGCGCGCATACCGCCCGTACCCCCACTGCGTGGGCACCTTGTCGTTCTTGCCGCCGTGCTCGCTGAGCTTTGCCACCGAGGTGTGGCCCTGGCCAATGGCGAGGGCGATGGTGTCCGGGCGGATACCGAGATAGAGGTAGGCGGGCACCTTCACGGTGCCGCTGGCCGTCTTCACTTCGACGATGTCACCGCGCTCGATACCGTGCGCATTCGCCGTTTCCGGATGAATCTCGACCCACGAACTCCACAGCACCTTGGTGACGGGGTCAGGGAGCTCCAGGAGCCACGGCTTGTTGGCGCCACGGCCGTCGCCAAGAACGGGCGAGTGGTACGTGACGAGGAAATATTCTCCCTGCGTCTGGGCGATGGGCGCCGGCCACTTGAATGCGTCCGGTGCCGCCGGCGACGTGCGCGCCGCGGTCGATCCTGCCGCCACGCCCTTCTGGAGTGCCGCCGTGAAGGCGCTCATTCCGCCGGGGAAGCGACCGATGAGCCATGTGCGGTAGTCCTTCTGCGCGTACTTCGCCGCGCTGGCCGGGTCCTTCTGGGCCAGCTGGATGAGGACGTCGGCGGTGGCGCGTGTACCAGCGAACACAGGATCCATCGCCGGCTGCTGCAGCGACATCACGCCCTTCGCGGCCTCGGCGTCACCCCATGACTCGAGTGAATGCAGGTCGGGGAGGATGAGGTCGCACAGCTCGGTGGTCTCGTCCGGATACATCGAGAAGCTGACCTTGAACGGCACCTTCGCGAATGCGTCGGCAAACCGGCCGCTGGCGGGAATGTTGTAGGCGGGATTCACGCCGCGCACGAACGCGATGGGCACCTGCCCCGCACGCATGCGCTCGACCGCGGCGACGACGTCGCTGAATCGCGCGGCACCGTCGAATGCGGTCAGCGGCTCTGCCGGTCGGATGGTGGTGCCCACCGCGCCGTTGGCCTGGTTGATGGACGCGACGGCCAGGGCGAGGTCGAGTGCGTCGCTGGTGGACGAACCGGCGAGTGCGAGCACGGGCTTCGCTGACGCGAGTTCCTGCTGAAGGCGCGTGAGCGTGGCAACGGCGACACCGCTCTGCGCGGCCGCGTCGGCCAGCGACCCCTTGCCGGCGAGGGCGTTCGCAATGGCGAGCTCACTGCCCGGCTTGCAGGCAATCCATTGGTCGGCGTTCAGTCCAGTGAGAGACCGACGCGGTCCGATGTAGACGAAGCGTGGGGCTCCCTCGATCTTTGCGCGGGCGTCGGCGAAGTCGAGCTGCTGCGGAACGGACAGTCCCCATGTTTCGAGGAAGTCCGCACCAAAGGAGATGATGAGTTTCGCGTCGCTGAAGGAGAGCTTCGGCCAGGACACGCCGTAACTGCGGCGATTGGCCTCGATGACCGCGCTGTCCGCCTCGAAGTCCACGCTGAGGTGCGGCCGCATGCCGAAGCCGGCGAGCCATGCGTCGAGGAAGGATGGGAACGTGCCGGTTTCGTGCTGGTTGAGGAACACGGCGTTTGCGGCGGAACCGCGGCTCTTCGCCTCGCCGAGCTTCTGACTCACCAGCGTGAGCGCCGCATCCCAGGGAATGGCCTTCCATGCGCCGTTCTCCTTGAGCATCGGGCCGCGGAGCCGATCCGGATTGTAGAGACCCTGAAGCGCAGACTGCCCTCGCGCGCACAGCGCTCCCTTGTTGAGCGGGTGCTCGGGATTGCCTTCCAGCTTGGTGGTGCGGCCGTCGCGTGTTTCGGCGATGATGCCGCAGCTCGCCGAGCATTCGCGGCAGGTGGACGTGTAGAAGGTGGATACGCCGGACACCGTCTGGTCGGGATGCACCAGGTACGGAATCAGCTTGCCTACCTTCTCGCTGCTGCACCCGACTGTGGTGACGGCGGCGCCCGCAGTGCCCAATACCTTGAGGAAGTCGCGGCGCTTGACGCCCTTCGACTCCGTGTCGTTGCTCATGTGCGGCTCGTCCTCAGGCGATCAGTAGTGACAGGCGGCGCAGTCGTACCGGGCGCGACGGCGCTCAGACGACGGGGTCGCGGCGAGATGGACGGCGCCGGGCATACCGGACTTCTGCGAGGCGGAGCCCGAGGCAGACGTGGCCGGCGTGACACCGGTGGTCATGATGCCGGCAAAGGAGCCCGGCGTGCCGAACGGCACCCCCGCCGCGTAGCTGGCCGGCGGCACCGAGTCGTATCCAGCGGCCTTCTGTCCTTCCTTGGGGTCGTAGCCATTGACGTGGCAGTTGATGCACCACCCCATGTTGAGGGAGGAGTATTGATAGACCTTCGTCATGCCCTGAACCTGCCCGTGACAGGTCTGGCAGGTGACGCCTGCGTTCACGTGTCGGACGTGCGGGAAGTGGACGTACTCCGGCACCTTGTGAATGCGCACCCAGGGAATGGGCTTGGCGTTCTTTCCGCCGTTCGCGTAGTCCGCGTACTGGGCGATTTTCTTGATCTCGGCCTTCATCTGATCGGTGGACCCGACGACGGCGGCGTGACAGCCCATGCAGGTGTTGACGGCCGGCATGCCGACGTCGGCCGACTTGTTGGCGCTGTTGTGACAGTAGAGGCAGTTCATGCCCAGTCCACCCTTGGCGACAGGTCCGGCGTGTCGCGGGTGGGGAAACTTGATGGGCTGGTCCGGGCCGAAGCCCTGGGACGAAGATGCGCCACTATATGCGGACAATACGACAGCACCGATCGCCAGGAGGAGGAGTCCTGGGATCGCCGTCCACTTCCTTCGCTGCGTCATCGCGATGGGGTCGAGGAAAAACGGGGAAGCGGGGCGCTTGTGAACGACTTCACAAGGGCCCTCCGGACAGCAATCTGAACGGGCACTAAGTGAGAAGCAAGAAGCTGGTGAGACAGTCGGACCGCCTGACGGTCAGACAGGACGAAAGGCCGCGCCTGCGACGAAGGTAATGCACCACCGGACAAAGTCCCAACCACCAGAAGAGAATTCAAGTCGGCGTTTTCCCTACGGCACTCGGGCGGCGAGCGTGGACGCATCGGTCATGCTGGCGTTCGCGAACTCAGGCGGGAGGAGATCGAGGTTGGCGCGCGGGCTCTGCGTGAGCCGCAACGGCCAGTGCGTGCCATACACGAAGCGCTCGGCACCCAAGGTCCGGAACAGGTGGGCGAGGTGGTCCTCCGGCGGGCCCCAGACCCACGCGAAATCCCAGTGCACGCGCCGTTGTTCGTCCGGCGTGAGGCCCCAGTGCGTTTCCTCGAGCATCTCGCGACCGGCGCCCGTGACTATCAGGCGGACCGAGGCATCACCTCGCGCAAGGGCGCGAACATGGGCGGCCGTAAGGTCCCCTGCCACGTCGAGCGGTGACCGCTGTCGCAGGTCTTCGAATCGCGTGGTGAGGAGGAGGGGCACCGCGCGCGCACCACAGGCGGCCGCAAGGGAGTGCATTCGTGAGTCAGCGGCACCCATGCCCCAATGCATGGGATAGGCGCGAATCGCGGCCGCACCGCGCTCGAGCGCTGCGTCCAACGCCCGTTCCCAGCCGGGCCAGTCGGGCCGAATGACAGGCGCCGGCCGAAGCGTGGGGAATGGCTTCAGGGCGGCGAACAACGCCGCGTTGCCTGGTGCCGGATCCCGCTGCCACGCGGCTGGCAGGTAGCCCACCCATGCGCCGGCGAGCCCGTCCCGCTCCAGCACGCGCACGAGCACCTCGGGATCAGGATGCGGCAGGTGACGAAACGGATAGGGCCCGATCCAGGCGGCGACATCGATCATGACACCCGCACCGCTTCGCATGCCGGAAACGCGTCGTCGGGAAAGAGTCGCGCAGCATTTCGCCAGCGGATGTCCGCCATGTCGTTTTCGTCGAGGCCGATCACATCGAGCGCGCGCAGCTTTGCGAGGCCCGTTTCCATTGTGAGGTCGCACGCCCAGAGCAGTCGCTGCGCGCCGAGCGCATCGAGTGCGGCGTCGAGCATGCCGCGATCGACGCCGCTGCCAGACAGGTCGGGGTAGATGTTCGGCGAATCGCGCACGGCCGGCAGCGTATGCGCCCAGTCACCACCACCGCCGAGGTGAGCGAGGATGAAGGCGACGCCTGGATGCCGCACGGCCAGGCGCGCAAGGTCGCACCCATCGGAAATTTCCTGGTTTGGCCACTCGCGCGTGCGATGCTGCCAGATGTGATGCAACACTGGAAGGCCAAGTGCACCTGCCAGGGCACACACCGGATCGAGCAAGGGATCGTCAGCGCGCCGGCTCGCGAGCAATTTCACGCCAATCGCCCCCTGCCCCGCGCCTCGGCGGATCTCGGCGAGCGCATGCGCCGTATGATTCGGGTTGACTGCGACGTACCAGCGTACGCGGCGCTGCTCCTCCGCGGCGAATGCCGCCATGATGTCGTTGCCGGCAGTCACATCGGCCGGCGACGGAAAGTACGTTGGCGACGTGTGGCCGTACGATCCAAGGATGCTGGCGACATGGTACGTAACGCCGATGCGGTCACCCGCGCGAAGCCGCGCGCCATTCACGCGCGCCCAATCGGAGCGGCCCGCCAACGCATGATAGAAGTGCGCGTGCGCATCGATGAGCGGAGCAGGCCCGCACAGCGACGACGCGTGGGTCATGCGCGATCCTCTTCCACGAGCGCCACGAATGCCGCACTCGCGGCGGCCTCGATATCGAGGAGGGCCGGCTCGTCGTGTGCCACCGCGGCAAAATTGTATGCCCCCCGCTTGAAGAGCACTCCTGTGCGCATCGCGTGAGCGATGAATCGATTCTCGCGGTCGGGATCCGTCCACTTCATCAACCACATGGAATCGATGCCATCCGTCTCGACGCCGGCGATGCCGCTCGCCGCGATGGCACGATCCACCGACGCGCGCATGTCTCTTCCCGTCTCGGCCAGGGTGGCGCAGATGTCGGCTTCCTCATGCCAATCGAGCACGGCGAGCGCCGCGGCGATCGATGACGACTCGCCGGCGAGCGTCGAGGAGATCCATGTGTCGCGAGCCATGTTCATGACGTCTTCCCGACCCGCGACGACGGCGAGCGGATAGCCATTCGCGAGGGCCTTGCCGAACGTGGCGAGGTCGGGCGTGACGCCGCATACCTCCTGATAACCACCCGGGGCGACGCGGAATCCCGTCTTCATCTCGTCGAAGACCAGCACGGCGCCCGCCGCATCGGAGGGAGAGCGCGCGCGCGTGAGCCACTCGATGGAGGGTGCGCGCTCGATTACCGGCTCGAGCACAATGGCGGCAAGCGACGAACCCGCCAATGCCACCGCGGCGTCGAGCGCTGCGACATCATTGAAGGGCACCCACGTCACGAGTGCACTGACGGCGGCCGGAACGCCCCGCGCCTGCGAACACCAGTCGTGCCAACCGAAGTAGCCGCAGGCGATCACGCGCTCGCGACCGGTGAATGCCCGCGCAAGGCGGACGGCTGCCGCGGTTGCCTCGGCGCCTGTCTTGAGCAACTGCACGCGCCCCGCACACGGTATCAGGCCGCTCAGCCGCTCCGCGAGTTCCACCTCGCGATAATCCGACAGCGCCGAGACGTTGCCGCGGGAGGCGGCATCGATGACGGCCCGCGTGACACGCGGCTCCGCGTAGCCGAGGGACACGGCGCCGAGCGCCATCGTGCAATCGAGATACTGAAAACCGTTGACGTCGGTGATCAGCGCGCCCGCAGCGGCCGC
>JACMOE010000359.1 GCA_014378185.1 Gemmatimonadaceae bacterium
CCGGCGAGCGAACCCCCAAAGTGGCGATCGGCCACTGCACCGAACGTCTCGTACGTGCCCTGCACGATGCCCTGCGAACCGATGTAGATCCACGATCCCGCGGTCATCTGGCCATACATCATGAGGCCCTTGTTCTCCAGCTCGCGGAAATGCTCCCACGTGGCCCAGCGCCCCACGAGGTTGGAATTCGCGATGAGCACTCGCGGCGCGCCGGCGTGCGTCCGGAACACGGCCACCGGCTTGCCGCTCTGTACCAGCAACGTCTCGTCATGCTCCAGGGCGCGGAGGCTGGCGACGATGGCATCGAACGCCGGCCAGCTCCGCGCGGCGCGACCCGTGCCGCCGTAAACCACGAGCTCGTCGGGGCGCTCCGCCACATCCGGGTCCAGGTTGTTCATGAGCATGCGCAGTGCGGCTTCCTGCTGCCATCCCTTGCACGAGATGCTGCTGCCACGAGGGGCACGCACGACGCGTGCGCCGGCGTTGGCAGCGGCCACGCTGGCGCTCATTCCGCCCGCACGCCAGCGGTGAAGTGCCCGCGCTCGATGGCGTCGGCGAGGAGCAGCACGTCGGTGGACAGCACGCGATCCTGGCCGAGGGGGGCGACGAGCTCGCGCACGAGCCGGTGTCCATGTGCGGCCCCTCGACCTGCGCGCAACGGCAACCGGAAATCGAGCCCCTGCGCCGCGCACATCAATTCGATGGCAAGGATGTTCCGCACATTCCCCACGATGCGGCGCAGCTTCCACGCCGCGCCCATGGCCATGGGGACCTGGTCCTCCTTGTTGCCGTCAGTGGGGATGGTGTCCACGCTGGCGGGATGGGACAACACCTTGCACTCGCTGGCGAGGGACGCGGCAGTGACCTGTGCCATCATGAACCCGGAATTCACGCCGGCATCCCGCGTGAGGAACGGCGGCAAACCGTGATTGAAATCAGGGTGCACGAGACGATCGATGCGACGTTCAGCGATGGTGGCGAGGTTGGTGAGTGCAATGGCGAGGAAATCCAGCGCCATGGCCACCGCCTGGCCGTGAAAGTTGCCGCCGCTCAGGAGTTCCTGCGTTTCCGGGAAGACGAGCGGGTTGTCCGTCGCGGCGTTGAGTTCGCGGCCGATGACTCCCGCGCAGAAGTCGATGGCATCGAGTACGGGCCCGTGCACCTGCGGCATGCAGCGAAGGGCGTACGGATCCTGCACGCGCGGATCGTTGTCGCGATGGGACTCGCGAATCTCCGAATCCCGGAGCAGCTCGCGCAACAGCGCTGCGCTCGCGGCCTGGCCGAGCTGTCCACGCGCGTCCTGGATGCGGGCGTCGAACGGTACGGGTGACCCCATCAACGCCTCGAGGGACATGGCGCCGGCCAGGTGCGCAATCTGCCACAGTCGGTGCGCGTCCACCACGGCGAGCGCGGCGATCGCCGTGTGTGCCTGCGTGCCGTTGATGAGGGTGATGCCCTCCTTCGGCCCGAGCGTGACCGGCGTGATGCCCACGCTTGCGAGCAGCACCGCCGCGTCACCCGTGTCGGTACCGCGGTAGAGTGTTCCCTCACCAATGAGTGCGAGCGCGAGGTGCGCGAGTGGCGCCAGGTCGCCACTGGCGCCAACGCTGCCCTGCTCCGGCACGGGCGGATAGAGACCGGTGTTGAGCATGGCCATGAGTGTCTCGACCAGCACGGGTCGCGCCCCGGAGAAACCCTTGGCAATCACGTTTGCGCGCAGCAGCATCATCGCCCGTGCTTCACGCTCCGGCAGGAGCGGGCCGACCCCGCAGGCGTGGCTCCGGACCAGGTTCACCTGCAACTCGTCAAGCCGGTGACGCGGGATGGCCACGTCCGCGAGCTTGCCGAAGCCCGTGGTCACCCCGTACGCAACGGTGTTGGCCGCCACGAGGGCGGTCACCACACCATGCGCGCGCAGCATGCGCGATCGCGCGACTGGGGCGAGCTCCACGGTAGCACGGCCGATGGCGACGGCGACGACGTCGTCCAGCGTGAGCGAGTGTCCATCGAGCGTAACGGGAGAGGGCATAGTGGCAATGTCAGCGCCGTGCCCCACGGAGACAAGGTGCTGTGCTAGCGGCCCAACCCCTCGTTGCGGTACGTCGACTTGTGGTAGTCGAACTTCAGCTCGGGTTCGGCCTTGAGCGACACCAGGAAGTTGAACGCGAAGCTGCCGTTGGGCGATTGCGTGAAGGCGAAGATCGCGCGCCAGTCATGCAGGTCGCGCTGGAGGCTCACGATCTGGCTGGCGAAGTTGTGCGCCTCGAAGTCGTACTGCGTCTGCCAACTGGCCGCCCAGCGCTCCGTGAGGTTGAAGCTCAGGTTGCTGCCGAGCGACGTGGTGGGCGGCGTGAGGTAGATGGGTGAGCCGATGGAGCCCGACCCGAGTGGCACCGTGGGTGCCGGATTGGTGCGGGCATTGGCCACGCACTGGTCGTATTGCAGGCGAAGGACAGGCGTGTTGAGCAGCGCGCACTGCAGCGCGGGATCGAACTGGATGATGTTGCTGCCGCCGACGGGTGGACGCTGGCGGGCCGACGTGAACGTGAACGACGCCTGCCATCCCTTCGTGGCGGCGGGAAGGAATGCGGCATTACGCGCGCCGCGTCCCGCCACAGGCTGCGACTCCACCTGTCGCTTGTACCGGTCGTCGGCCGAGGGCTGGAGGCCGGGCGTCGTGCCGTCCAGCGAGGGGACGGCCTTGCCGAAGATCCGCGAGAACACCGCGAAGGGATTGGCCGTGTTGCTGAACGAGAACGAACCGGTGATGCGCTCACGATACGGCTTGAAGAGGGCCGAATCACTCAACGTGGAGCCCTGAAAGAGCGAATAGTCGACGCCCACGTCGACGCCGGGCAGCAGGTCAGACCGCAGCGTGTACCCGAAATTCTGGGTGGTCAGTCCGCGGATCGCTGATTTCGAGACGCGCGCGCGCTCGAAATCGTAGGCCAGGGAGGTAAAGTTGAGCGACAGCAGCTTCAACTTGTCGCCCGCCTCGGGATTGGAGTCATTGGTGGACCGCGTCTTGGCCTCGAAGTTTGTCGCGAGGCCGAACGAGAGGGCGTTCTGCGCCAGTGCGCCGAGGTATCCCGTGGTGTCGCCCGTGGTGCGGTTGTACTTCGTGCGGCCAATGGCCGCGAGGTACTGGTTCTTCACCTCGCTGTGCGGCGCGTACGAGTAGCTCACCGTGGGCGCGATCGAGTGGCGGATGGCGCGAAACGGACCGAACGGGATCTGGTCGAAGATGTGAAAGAGGGTGGGCGACGCGGAGAGGCCGAAAGTGGGGCGCTTGCTCTGGCAGACCCACTGGCCGCCCGTGCGCTCGTTGCGCAGGCAGAACGGGCCGCCATCCACGTTGGAGAGCGACAGCGACTGCGTGAGGTTGAAGTTGTTGCGCGCCAGCGCCGGCAACGTGAAGGAGGGATTCCAGTTCACCTCGCTCTTGTACGTCTGGGCGTAGATACGCTCGGTCTCGACGCCCGTGACGACATCGGTGACGATCTGCCGCTCCGGAAAATCATTCTGGGCGGTGGAGACACTGATCTGGTTGCCGAGATTGTATCCGAACACCGTGATGGGCGTATCGAAGCTGAGGGAGCTGTTGCGCGAGCTTCTCCGGAGGGTGTCGCCGAAGATGGTGTCGCGATTCGCCGGCGTCTTGCCCGCTCGCAGCAGGAGACCCAGCGCCGACGGTTGGTCGATGCCAAGCACCTGCGAGGACGAGTAGCTGAGGTTCGGAGTCCAGCTCAACCAGCTACCGAGGTTGAGCGGACTGGTGGTGAGACTTACGGTGGGAAACGTCCGGTCCAGCTGCGTGCGGCCGGGGTACTGCTTCTGCGACGCGCCCAGGCTGATGGATGCCGGGCCAATCTTCTGCTGGTAGTTGGCCTGCGACGCGATCGTTGCGAGCGACGAGTAGGGGTTCGTCGTGAGCCGGCGCTGGAGATCCGTATTCTTCACGAGGTTCACGTTCATCGACAGCGAGCTGTTGCGCGTGAACTGCTGCTGATGCCCCCAGCTCAATGCCGTATTCTTGGCGCCGTTCGTGTGCGTCTCGCTGAGGGCGAGATTGCCGGAGATGTACCGCTCCAGCCACCGGTACCGGAACTCGCCGTTGTACTTCATGTACCCCGCATCACCAGACAGCAGTCCAGTTTCACCCGCCGAGCTCCGCCAGTCGAGGGAGAACTCGGTGTCCAGAAAGTCGTTGATCGCGAAGTAGTACCCGAGTCCCTCGACGTTGCGGCGATAGGCCTTGCTGTTGCGCACGATGTCGCTGACGCCGACGTTCGGCGCAATGAGGCCGCTGCGCCGCCCGGTGCGAATGTCCTGGAACAGGAATGGCAGCCACAGCACGGGCACGTCCCCGATGTAGAGGATGGCTGGCCGCGCCACGACGAACGAGCCCGTGCGCTTGATCTCGCGCGCCTTGAAGTAATAATCGGGAATCGAGTCGTCGCAGGCCGTGACTGTCCCGTTGCTCAGGTAGTAGGTCGCGTCGTTTGCGCTGCGCACCGAATCCTTCGACGCGGCCACCGTCACGCGCTCACCGGTGATGGTCAGCGTCTCGCCACTCTGCGGGATTTGCGTCTTGAGCCCCGCGACCGACGCGCGACGATTCAGGAGGTCGTACGTGGCAGCCCCGGAACTGGTCACCGGCGCCTGGCCCGGCGCGGCAAAGACATTGTTCCGCTTCGTCTTGTCCGTACCAACGCGGATCGAGTTGCCCGACCCGGTATACGAGATGGTGTCGGACTTCACCAGGATGGAGTCGCGCAGGGTCATCGCCCGCTGCGTGAGCTGGAACGCCCGGGTCACGGCGTCGAACGTGATGATGCCGCCCTCGTAGCGGGACACCTTGTAGCCGGGCAGCGCCAGCAGGCGCTGCATCACGGAATCGGGCGGCGCGAAGGTCGGCGTCGTGAGCGAATCGCGCTTGGTGATGGTGTCGCCACGAGCGCGCAGCGAGTCGCTTCGCGTGCGGATCGTATCGGCGCGGCCCGCACTCGGCACCGCACGCGACGACGGACGCCCCCCGATCTGCGCGCGCGCCGGCGCTGCTGCGCACAGCACGACGAGCACCATCAGCCTCGCGAACCGCCAGGACGTCACGCCGTCGCCTCCCCGTCCTCGGCCTCAACGGCCGCCTCGGCCTCGTCGGCAATTCGTTTCTTTTCGCGCTTGCGATATACGAACCACGACAGGATGATGCTGAGTTCATACAACAGGTAGAGCGGAACGGTGAGGAACACGGATGTCACGAGCACATCACCGGGCGTGATGATGGCCGCCGCCACGTACGACCCAACCATCGCGTGTCGACGGAACTTCGCCAGGAACTGCGGGGTGACCAGCCCGAAGGACGCCAGCAGCAGCACCAG
>JACMOE010000360.1 GCA_014378185.1 Gemmatimonadaceae bacterium
CTTGCAGGTCATGTACGTACCCGACCGGTTTCCGCTACCCCTGTCGCGACAGCGCCGATGAGCGGTTCGCACCGCCTGCGACTGCTGACTGGCTCGCCTGCCGCGGTAGTGTCGCCCGACGCGACGGCCTCGGGAGCCAGCAGCCTCCTGGTTCATGCTGCCCGTTCAGGCGACGTTCGCGCTTTCGCCGGCCTGGTGGATGCGTATTATGCGCGGTGCCTGCGCTTCGCGATGCACATGCTCGCCAGCCGGCGCGACGCGGAAGAGGCTGTTCAGGATACGTTCGTGCGCGTCTACAAGGCGCTCCCGAAGTACGAGGAACGTGAGGCCTTCGAGCCATGGCTCTTCCGGATCCTGGCAAATCGGTGTCGGAGCGCCGGCTCGCGTGAGCGGCGCCATGCAGAGGTCGTCGAATACGGCGAGGTCCCGGAGCGACCGACTCCGCCGGGTCACGACGACGCCGTGGCGTGGCGCGAGGAAATCGGACTGGCGCTCGCATCGCTGCCGACCGACCAGCGGGAAGCCTTTCTGATGCGACACGTGGAAGACCTGAGCTATGAGAACATGTCTGCCGCGACGGGCGCTGGCGTGTCGGCGCTCAAGATGCGCGTCAAGCGCGCGTGTGATGCCCTTCGAATCCGGCTAAAGGAGGTAGATCGTGAGTGAGGCACAGGACCCAGCGATCGAGCGCATCGCGGAACTGCTGCGTCCCCTTCCCCAGGTGAGGCCGGAGGCCGTGGCCGGCCTGCTCGTTGCGGTGGCCGCGGAGCGCGAACGAGGGCGGGAGGACAGCAGGTCTGCCGTGTCGCCGAGAATGCGCCGCTGGATCATTCGCGGTGTCGGGGCGGCACTTGCCGCCGGGCTGGCCGGCGTGGTGCTGCTGCGCGACGCATCACCGCGCATACCGTCTGCGATTAGTGAGCGCGGCGGCGCGACCATTGCACCCGAGGTGAGCCTGGCGGCACGCGGCGTCGCAACCGCAGTCGCCGGCGCTCCGCAAGAGGTGCAATTGGTGCTGCGCGCGCCGTCCGCATCGCGCGTTCAGGTGGCGGGCGATTTCAACGGATGGAACCAGCATGAGGCACCAATGAGCCGCGATTCCGCGAGTGGGTTGTGGAGCGCCAGGCTTACGCTGCGGCCAGGGAGGCACGTATACGCCTTCGTGGTGGATGACACCCTGTGGGTGCCGGACCCGCGCGCACCGGCGGCCCGGGATGCGGATTTCGGCCGGCCGGGCTCCGTGATGCTCGTTGGTCGGCCGTGAACACGCTCTGCTCCGCGACTCGCTGCATGCGCCGTGAAGCGCTGGCGCTCGCATGCCTGCTGGGCTGCCTCGTGGCCACGACAACACGCGCGGAAGCGCAACAGGTAGCCTACGCCGCCAGTGCCGGTGCAGGGCTCGACAGCGCAACGCAAGCCGCCGTGTCACGCGAGATTGCACGGGCCAGGACGCTCGGAATTCCCGTGGAACCATTGGTGGCGAAGGTGCGCGAGGGACGCCTGAAGCGCGCTCCGGGTGCACGCATCCAGTCGGCGGTGGAGCATCTCGTGGAGCGGTTGACTGCAGCGCGGGCGGCGCTCGGGCTGGAGTCCAGTGCGGAGGAAGTGATCGCGGGTGCGGACGCCATTGCGGCGGGTGCAGACGGGGCATCGCTCCGAGCGCTGCGGGCGGCGAGCACGAAGCCGATTGCCGGGCCGATCGGCACGCTTGCGCAACTACTGGCGAGTGGCGTGGAACAGCGAAAGGCCGTGGACATGATCGTCGCCCTGCTGCGTCGCAACGCTGCGCCGTCACAGGTGCTGGCGCTTGGAAACCTGGTGGAGTCGGACGTGGCGTCGGGCCTGCGGGCCAATGAATCGGCAACGTTCCGGCTCCGCGGCATCGAAGGCTCTCTCGGCGCAACGGGTGCCGACGCGGCCCCTGCTTTTCCCGGCGTGGGCGGGCTGCAGACGGGCAAGCCTCCCGCGGCCAAGCGGCGACCGTAGCGTGGTACCCCGCTTCCGCTTGCTCGGCGGCCTGCTCGTTGTTGCGACGATGGGCAGGCCGCTCTATGCACAGCGACCCATCGTGGTGGATGCAGGCGTGAGTGCGGCGCATTTCGCGGACGATGACGCAACGGCGGTGGGTCCATCACTGCGGCTCTCCATTGCGGGCGCGCGCGGGCACGCGTTCGGCAACGCCGAGGGTGGCGCGCTGGGCACGTTCGGGGCGGCATCAGGCTATGCCTCATTGGCCGGTGGCATGCGCACATCGAACGCGCCCGGCTGGGCCAGCGAACTGGCTGGAGAGCTGGCGGCTGTCGGTGGCTCGAACGCGGCGGGCGGCGCGGGCACAGGTCTCATTGGCGCGCGAGGCATCTGGACCGCTGACGCTGTTGGCTCATGGTTCCGCAGCGCGGGCCACGCTTCAAGGCGCACCCATGGCACGCTGACCGGCGGCGGCCTCGACGCCGGCATATGGTGGTCTGGACCACGGACTCGGCTTACCGCCACCGTGCTGCAGGAATGGACGCGGGCAGAGTTGTTCACCGGCCGGTTTCGCACTGGATATGCGGGCACGACTGCCGTGCGGTATGCGGAAGGCGCGGTGAGCCTGCATGCGGAGGGCGACTATGCGGCCCTCGATCTGTCGGCGAGTACTCGTCGCGATACGGATGCACGCCGGCTGTTCGAGCAGGGCGCCAGCGTGGAAGCCGCCTACTGGCCACGGTCCACGGTGGCCTTCGTGCTGAGTGCGACGCATCAGCTCCCGGACTTCGTGCGCGGGTTGGACGGCGTGGATGCGGTGAGTGTGGGCGTGCGGTTCGGGCAGGCGGCTCCCGTGATCGCGCGGACTTCGCGGATGGTGCCGGTGGTGCGTGTGCTGGAGTCGAACGGCGCGAGCGTCCTGCGCATTCACGCGGCGGGCGCACGGACGGTTGAGGTGATGGGCGATTTCACCGAGTGGGATCCACGGACGCTGACGCCGTCAGGTGGGGCGTTCGAGGGGGCGATGCTGCTGAGCAGCGGGACACACCGCATGCTGGTGCGAATCGACGGCGGTCCATGGCGGCCGGCAGCAAACACGCCCGCCGTGGATGATGACCTCGGCGGGCGTGTCGGACTGTTGGTGGTTCCGTAGGGTCCGACCGTGCGGTCACGCCACGGCGTACTGGTGCGTCACGTCGCGGCCGGCGCTCTTCACCACCAGCTTGAACTCGTCGGGGCGCAGGAGGGGATCGTCGCGCAGCTCGAGGCTGAAGCCCACGATCTTTTCCAGCTTGCGCATGACGTCCGATTCATTCTCCATGGCGAACATGGCGACGTCCGGGTGCAACTTGATGAGCATGGGGTCGCGCTTGCCCTCGATCCCGATGCGCTTGACGCTGCGCTCCATGCGTCGGAGGATGGTTTCCGCAGTGAACACCCGCCCGGTGCCCGCGCAGGTGGGGCACGCCTCGGTCATGCTCTGGAGGTGGCTCTGCCGCACGCGCTGGCGCGTCATCTCGATGAGGCCGAGATCGGAGACGGCAAACGCCTTGGTGCGGGCGCGGTCGCGGCCGAGGTGCTGGCGAAGCTCCTGGAGCACCTTGTCGCGATTCGTCCTGGTGTCCATGTCGATGAAGTCGCAGACGATGATACCGCCCACGTCGCGCAGCCGGAGCTGACGGGCGATTTCGCGCGCCGCTTCCATGTTGGTCTTGAGGCTGGTCTTCTCCGGGTCCTTCTTGCCGACGAAGCGACCGGAGTTGACGTCGATGGAGATGAGCGCCTCGGTGGGCTCGATGATGAGGTAGCCCCCTGACGGGAGATCGCAGCGACGCTTGAACAGGTCGCGGATTTCCGTCTCGATCTCCGTCTTGTCGAACAGTGGTGCGGTGTCCTCATACAGCACGATGCGCTCGAGCAGCTCGGGCGCGATGCCCTTGAGGTACTCGACGATCTCGTTGTAGACCTGCTTGGAATCGACCGTGACGCGCTCGACCTTGTCGCTGAAGATGTCGCGAATGAGGCTGCGCGTGAGCGATGTCTCGCGATGCACGAGCGACGGCGGCCGCACGAAGTGGGTCTTCTTCTTGATGCGCTTCCACGCATTCATGAGCGACTGGAGTTCGCGCTCGATGGTGTCGGGCGTCACGTCCTCGCCGACCGTGCGGACGATGACGCCGCCGGAGTCGTCGGGAAGCATGCCCTCCACGAGGGCGCGCAATCGCTTGCGTTCCTCGCGATCACCGATCTTGCGGCTGACGCCCACGCGGGCGGCAAAGGGCATGTAGACGAGGAAGCGCCCCGCCATGGACACCTGCGCGGTGACGCGCGGACCCTTGGTGGAGATGGGCTCCTTGCTGACCTGCACGAGCAACTCCTGGCCGCGCTTCAGGACATCCTGAATCTGCGGGATGTCACGCTCGTTGCGGCCGGGCTCGTGAAAGGTCTCCTCGCCATCGTCGTCATCGTCGTCGCCCTCTCCGCTGTCCGGATAGACAAGGTCCGACGAATGGAGGAACGCGCTCTTCTCGGTGCCGATGTCGACGAAGGCGGCCTGGAGGCCGGGCAGCACCGCATCGACCTTGCCGAGATAGATGTCACCGACCATCCGGCGTGCATCGGGACGGTCGACCAGCAGTTCAACGAGCTCGTCGTCCTCGAGGATGGCGACGCGCGTTTCGCGCGCGGTGGCGTTGATCAGAATCTCTCGTTTCATCTTGGACCGCGCGCGCATGCGCTGCCGGCGACTCGGCGGCTGCGGCTCGGCAGGGCGAAGGATGAGCGACCCGGTTGCGCAGCAACGTGCGCCCGACGGCCGGACCACGGAACGACGTCATCGCACGCTGTGTGATCGACCACGTCCCATCCGGGCGCACGCTGCCTTCTGAACCATCCATCACGCGCCGAAGCGGCGAAAGAAGGAACGCGAGCAGGGACGCCAGTAACCGGAGGAGCGTGCGATCTTCCGGCCGTGACCGGGATTGCACAGCGACGACAACGAGGGCGCTCACACGGCCGACGACTGCCTCGGCCGAGCTCACGCGCGATACGATCCGGCCGATGCGCGAGTCGCCGCGCGTCGCCGGATACGGGAGAATCAGGGTAGAGATCACTGGTGAATAGCTAACCCGGGCTTGGCTGGAGCGCAACGTGTTGCCCGTCGAGAGATTGGTGGGTGCTAGTGTTGGGAGTTGATCAGAAGCGTTTCTCGTTGGGGACGCGAATCTGGCGAATCTCAAGGAATCAACGCGAATCGATTTAATGGCGATCGAAAGGCTGTGCGAAATCTTGAGCCAAGACCCGAGCGACGAGATTGCCGAGCTGCGAAATTCAGTCGGCGTCGCGAATGGGGTGATTCGCGCAGATTCGAGTGATTCGCTTGATTCGCGTTTCCAACGGTCAACGCCCCTACCGACACAAACGCCCTACCCCGCGAGCTCCTTCAACACATGCCGCGCAATGACCATCCGCTGGATCTCGGACGTACCCTCGCCGATCTCGCAGATCTTCGCGTCGCGCATCATCCGCTCGACGGGATAGTCCTTGGTGTAGCCGTAACCACCGAACACCTGCACGGCCTTGGTGGTGGCCCGCATGGCGAGTTCCGAACAGAACAGCTTGGCCATCGAGGCTTCCTTGCTGTACGGCTTGCCGATCTGCGCGAGCCAGGCAGCGTGGTACATGAGGTGCCGCCCCGCCTCGATTTCGGTGGCCATGTCGGCAAGCTGGAACGAGATGCCCTGGAACTCCGCGATCGGCTTGCCGAACTGCTTGCGGACCGCGGCGTACTTCACGGCTTCCTCGTACGCGCCCACGGCGATGCCGAGTGACAGGGCGGCGATGCCGATGCGCCCGGCGTCGAGCGTCTTCATGAAGTTCACGAAACCGTGCCCCTCCTGCCCCACGAGATTCTCCACCGGCACCTGCACGTCCTCGAAGATGAGTTCAGCCGTGTCGGACGCGCGCCATCCCAGCTTGTCCTCCTTCTTGCCCGCGCGGAATCCCTTCATGGCGGGCAGCGAGTCGTCGTGGCCGATGCCAAGATCGCGGACCTTGTCGAGATCCGACGTGTGCTTCGTGAGGATGAAGGAGCTGATGCCCTTGGTGCCCTTCGATGGATCAGTGACGGCGGTGACGATGAACACTTCGCCGACGCTGCCATGCGTGATGAAGCGCTTGCTGCCGTTGAGGACATAGTGGTCGCCGCGCCTGACGGCGGTGGTGCGCGTGCCTCCCGCGTCGGAGCCGGCGTCGGGCTCGGTGAGACCAAATCCGCCGAGGACCTTGCCGCTGGCGAGCATGGGCACGTAGCGCGCCCTCTGCTCATCGGTGCCGAAATGCACGATGGGTGACGTGCCCAGCGTGGTGTGGGCAGAAACGGTGAGTCCGGTGGAGGCGTCCACCTTGGCGAGTTCCTCGATAGTGATCATGTAGCTCAGGAGGTCGAACCCCGCGCCGCCCATCTCTTCGGGCCACGGCACGCCGAGGAGGCCGAGCTCGCCCATGCGCTTCACGTTTTCCCACGGGAAGATGGAGTCGGCGTCGAACGCCCTGGCGACAGGTGCGACCTCATCCCTGGCGAATTCGCGGACCATCTGTCGAACCGCGAGGTGCTGCTCGGAAAAATAGAGTGCGTCGTCCATGATTTATGATCCAGGTCAGGCGGCTTCGGTTTCATCGGCGGCACGCAGGAGCGTGAGGAACTGCTCGCCGTACTTCTCGATCTTCATCGGCCCCACGCCGCGGATTTCACCGAACGCGTAGGGCGACTTTGGGCGGCGCACCGCCATTTCCAACAGCGTGCGGTCCGCAAACACCAGATACGCAGGCACCTTCTGTTCCCGCGCGATGGCGCCGCGCAACTGGCGCAGCCGGTCGAGCAGTGCCGCGTCGGCCGCACTTGGCGTCAGCTCTGACGGCTCTGCGGGGGCACTGCCCCGCACCGCCCCACGGGCTCGCATCTTCTCGCCTGGTTTCGGCACGCCGAGCGTCGTGCGTTGGTGGCCGGACGCTCCGTGTGTGCCGAGACAGTTGTCACAGCCACCACAATCCTTGCCTGCAGCCGGGTCACCGAAATATCGAAGCACGAAGCCGCGGCGGCAACCGGACGCATACGCGTACTGCTGCATGGAGTCCAGCTTGGACAGCTCGGCCTTGCGACGCCGCTCGAGTGCCGCCCAGTCGAGCGGGTAGGCGGAGAGGGGGCGCCGCATGTCCGTGACGCGGTCGCCACCGCCGACGCGCTGCCATTCCACGAATTGTCGCCCCTGAAGCTGGTCCAGCAGCGCCATGGCGCGCACTACCCCGCCAAAGGCTGGCGGCAGGCGATCGAGATCAACGGACGCGCCGTCGGAGAGCGTATCGCCGGCCACGCGCCAGAGGGCGCGAAGCAGCTCGAGGGAGAGGGCGTCGCCTTCGCCAAGCTCGCGCTTGATGCGGTCGGGCGTGGCGAGCAGGCGTACCTGCACGCGTCCGCCGGACTCGTTCACGCTCTGGAGCGCACCGGCCTGGACGAGTATCCGAAGCGCAGACTCCACTTCACGATCGCTCACCTTGCCAGGCATGGCAGCCGCGAGGGCGGCGGCATCGAACTGCACGGCGCCGTTCC
>JACMOE010000045.1 GCA_014378185.1 Gemmatimonadaceae bacterium
GCAAGGCCAGCAACAAGGCAGGCAACCAGCCCAGCGACACAGGGCGACCGCGTTTGAGCGTTTCGGCCGCGAGCGCCTGGATGTAGACGCCACCCTTGCGGCCGCGACCCGGTATCTGGAACTGGTCGCCAATATCGTCGGATGCGGTCCCTACGAGGACGGTCTTGCCACGCAGTTTGCGCGCGTCGAATCTGCCCGCGAGGACGTCGGAGGCGCGCAATTGCGGCAGCCGTGTCGCCGCGCGCAAGCGCAACACGCGGGCCGGACGCGAGGGCTGCAGACCGTGCCTCCGCCCGCGTAACCGGCCGCTGGGCGAGCGCCGGCTCGATGGCGGACAGCACGACAGCGGCGACCGCGGCGAGGCGGCGCAAGGTATGTCTCTGGATTTCGATCACCGGTGGTAGGCTAGCGCAGGCACCTGTCACCAATATGACATGTTGCCGAGCGATCACTCCAGGACGGGCCTTGGAAAAGTGACGGTGGCGCGCGTTCCCCGGCCCGGCTCGGAGGCAAGCAGGAGGCGGGCGTCGTGAACGGAGGCAATCCACTGTGCGATGGAGAGTCCCAGCCCCGCCCCACCGCCGCGCGCACGCGACGCGTCGCCACGATAGAAGCGCTCGAACACGTGCGGCATCTGCTCCGCCGCCATGCCGCACCCGTTGTCGACGATCGTGAGGGTGGGTTCCGGGTCGGGTAGCACACGGACGCGCACGTCGCCGCCAGCAGGGGTGAACTTGACGGCATTGTCGAGGAGCACCACCACGAGTTCGCGCACGAGCCGCGCATCGCCAACAATTGGCGTCGCCTCGAACTCGTCCACCGTGAGCGTCACGCCGGCCGCCTGCGCGAGGGTGCGCACGGACTGGGCGGCGTCGAGCACCATATCGTCGAGGAAGAAGCGCGTCCGCTCCACCGGGCGCTCGCCGGCATCGGCGCGGGCCAGCATCAACAGGTCGTCCACCACGCGTCCCAGCCGCTGTGCCTCGTGCTCCATGCCGCGCAGTACCGCAGCATAGTCCTCCGATGACCGCTCCTGCTGCAAGGCAACCTCGGCCCTGGTGCGGAGCACGGCGATGGGGGTGCGTAACTCGTGGGCTGCGTCCGCCATGAAGCGCCGCGTATATGCCATCGAGCGCTCCGCCGGCGCCGTCGCTTTCTGGACGAGAAAATACCCGCCCGCGGCAACCAGCACGATGGCCGCCAAGGCAGCACCACCGAATGCCGCGATGAGCTCGGCGTACCGGTCCGTGAGCTCCACCCGGTCTGCGGCCACCACCGCCACGAGCGTCTGCCCCGATTGCAGCTTGAACCGCTCCGCGTGCAGCGACAGCGTGTGTTCGCTACCGACATCCACCTCGTCGCTCACAGACGCGCCAGCGGCGGCGCGGCGCGCAGCGCGGCGGATGAATGGGGTGGCCGAGCGCGGCGAAATGGGCGCGCCCGTGCTGTCCAGCAGGTAGAGACTGCGGTCCGGGATGCGCAACTCATCAACGGCATCCACGACGGCGCCGCGCGTGCTTGCCGCCTCCATCTCGCGAATGCGCGCGGCGCGGACCAGCTCCTTCGTTGCGGCACGAAGCGAATCGTCGAGCTGCTGCGCCAGCTGCGAATGGATGACGCCATACAGGCCACCACCCAGCAGGATGAGGATGAGGCTCAGCGTCGCCGCATACCAGAAGGTGAGGCGGCGGCGCAGGAGCGCGAGCGGTTGCTGCGCGACGACGCCTTTCAAATGCCCAATCGGTAGCCGGCACCGCGCATCGTGTGGATGAGCCGTGGCTCGTAGCCCTCGTCAATCTTGCGCCGCAACCGGCGCACCAGCACTTCCAGCACGTTCGTGAACGGGTCGTGATTGTCGTCCCACACGTGCGCCGTGATGGCGGCACGATCCAGCACCACGTCCGGATGCAGC
>JACMOE010000361.1 GCA_014378185.1 Gemmatimonadaceae bacterium
CGGTCATGTCAACAACTCGTGTCGCCCCGCGCGAAGCGAAAAACCTGATTTCGGTAGTCGAAGCGCAGGTTCTTCGCTGCGCTCAGGACGACAACAGTTGCTGCACTCAGGACGATGACAATCGATCAGCGGGCGGCGAGCCGCACGACGCCTGGCGTGCCGGCGAGCATGGCCACCATCTGCTCGCGACGCAGGTCGAACGCCCCACGCCGGTCGCGGCCCAGCGGCTCCCCACCAATCGACTTGAGAGCTACGCGCGAATCGCGCTGTACGCCGCCCACGAGAAGCTCGAAGTGCAGGTGCGGGCCCGTGCTCATGCCCGTGGTGCCCACGTACGCCACGGTCTGGCCCATGTCCACGCGGCTTCCCGGATGCACGCCCCTGGCAAAGGCGCGCAGGTGACCGTAGCGCGTGATGTAGCCGTTCCGGTGCCGCAGCTCCAGCATGTTGCCGTAGCCGCCGGCCCACCCCGCGCGGATCACGGTGGCGTCGCCGATGGCGCGCACGGGCGTGCCGGCGGAGGCGGCGTAATCGGTGCCCTTGTGGTTCTTCAGGCGGCCCAGGATGGGATGGAAGCGGCTGCCGAAGTTGCTGGAGATGCGGCGGAACTCGAGCGGCGCGCGCAGGAACTGCGCGCGCAGGCTCTTGCCGGTAGCGTCATAGTACTGCGCACTGCTACCCGCCTGCTCGAAGCGGATGGCCTGCACGTCACTGCCGGACAGGGAGAAGTCGGCCGCGAGCACCTTGCCCACCTTCGTGATGCCTTCAGGCCCCACGGCGCGCTCGACGAGGGCGTGGAACTGGTCGCCCTCCTGGAGGTCGCGGCTCATGTCGACCTTGTACTCGAAGATGTCCGCGAGCGCCCAGGCCAGTTCGTCCTTCGCATGCGCCGGAAAGTACTTCGCGGCGCTCGAGTCCATCGCCTGGTAGAGATTCGAGTGGATGGTCCCGCCGACGACGACGGTATCCGTCGTCCAGGGCAGGCGCTCCTCGGCGCCCGTCCAGCCGGATGCCGAACGCGTCATGCGCAGCAGGCGGTCGATGCCCAGATGGAGCACCAGCTCGCGCGGCGATTCGCCCATGCTGTCAGCCGTCATCTCCACGGGCATGCCGGCGCGGAGGTATCGAGCGTTGATCGCGGAAGCGGTGGCGGCACGCACGACTTCCTGCGCCGCGCGATCGTCGACGCCCGCGCGCTTCAACAGGCCGATGAGTGTCTCACCGCGATTGAGCCGCTCGACGCGCGACCACGGGCGCGCCGCGCCGGCCACGACCGTGGTGTCACCTTGCTGCATGACTTCTGCAGCGGGGTGTTCCGGCAGCTCCGGTGTATAGCGGAGCGCCACGACAAGCATCAAGGTCACCACAGCATAGGTGGTGACGCGGGCGAGACCGCGCTTCATCAGTCCATCTGCCGGCGAATGAACGTCGGGATCTCCATGTCGCTGAGATCCTGCGACCCGCTGTTCGGCTGTGCAGGCGGAGCCGCCGGCGGCCGCGCAACTCGCGGTATGTCGTTGTTCGACCGTCCCGCCAGTGGCGTGCTGCCAACGCGGCCCGGACGGTTGGGAAACGGAATGACGGGCGCGCCCTTGGGGATGCTCACCATGCTCGACTCGTGCGCGGGCGTGACGACGCCCGGCTGCACGGCCTTGTCGAAGCCCGTGGCAATCACCGTCACCCGGATCTCGCCCTGCATGGCCGGCTCGTGCACCGCGCCGAAGATGATCTCCGCCTCGTCGCCAACGGCGTCGTGGATGATCTCGTTGATCTGGTGCACTTCACCCAGCGTGAGGTCGGCGCCGCCCGTGATGTTCACGAGCACGCCCAGTGCGCCGGAAATACTGATGTTGTCGAGCAACGGGCTGGAGATGGCCTGCTGCGCCGCCTCCATCGCGCGGTTCTCGCCGCGGCCGACGCCGGTGCCCATGAGCGCCGACCCGCCGCTCTGCATCACCGTGCGCACGTCGGCAAAGTCGACGTTCACCAGGCCCGTGACGCTGATGAGCGACGAAATGCCCTGCGTGGCGTGCAGCAGGACCTCGTCTGCCTTCTTCAGCGCATCCTGGAACGGAATGCCCTTGCCCACCACGGCCAGCAAGCGCTCGTTCGGCACCACGATCATCGTGTCGACATGCTTGCGCATCTCGGCGATGCCGGCGTCTGCCTGGCGCATGCGCTTCCGGCCCTCGAAGAGGAACGGCCGCGTGACGATGCCCACGGTGAGCGCACCCTGCTCCCGCGCGAGCGCGCAGATCTCCGGTGCCGCACCGGTACCGGTGCCGCCACCCATGCCGCACGTGATGAAGACGAGATCGGCGCCAGCGACGGCCTTGGCCATCTCGTCGCGACTCTCCTCGATGGCCTGCTTGCCGACTTCAGGTCGCGCACCAGCGCCCAGGCCGCGCGTGAGCTTCTTGCCGATCTGGATCTTCAGGTCCGACTTCGAACTCAGCAACGCCTGCGCGTCGGTATTGACGGAAATGAACTCCACGCCCTCGAGCCGTTCGACGATCATGCGGTTGACGGCGTTACCACCGCCACCACCGACGCCGACAACCTTCATGCGTGCGTTCTGCGCCGCGCTCTCTTCGAATTCGAAGATCATTGCGTACGACACTCCCTTGCTACGTAGTGTCTGATTGGACCATCGGGAAGGCACTTCGGGGGCAACGTTCGTGCGCTGGCCACTGCCCGGAAGCGATGCGGCAATATAACGATCGGAGACGATCGAGCCAGACCCTGTTGCTCGCTGGAAAGACGATTCAACCCGAAAAAGAGTACAACGCCCTTGTCCACAATTCCTGGGCGGGAATCAGCTTTGTGCGAGCTCGCGTCCGTCAGTCCGAATGTCAGGCAGCCGACAGCCCGTTCAAAAGAAGTCCTGCAGCCAGAACTTGATCCGCTCAACCATCTTGCCCATCCCGCCGCCACTGGGCAGCTTGATCCGCTTCGCGCTCGCCGACGCGCCGCCGAGCGCCATGCGACTCGCCCCGTACTGCGCGAGCCCCACCGCCGTGCCGAACTGTGGGGCGTCCACCGAATCGCTCAACCC
>JACMOE010000362.1 GCA_014378185.1 Gemmatimonadaceae bacterium
CGAGTTCGCGAAGCCGACCGCAAATGTATCGTGCGCAAGGTGCGTTGCCAGTCGCGAGGAGATGCGCGGCGTCTTGCGTTGCTCCGGTTGCCGGGCGAATGTCTCCCGCTCGCGAACGCGCCGCCGCTTCGCCCCTTCATCCCGTACGCACCGCATGACGCTTCATCGTCTCGACTGGTTCATCGTTGTCGCGTCCCTGCTCATCTGCTTCGTGCCCGCCCTGTTCTTTGGCAAGCGGGCCGGTAGCAGCACGACGGAGTTCTTCGCGTCTGGCCGTTCGGTGCCGTGGTGGCTGGCCGGGCTATCCATGGTGGCGACCACCTTCAGCAGCGACACGCCGAACTGGGTGACGCAGCAAGTGCGCCAGTACGGCGTTGCGGGAAACTGGCAATGGTGGGCGTTCGTCCTTACGGGCGTATCGACCGTGTTCTTCTTCGCGCGACTGTGGCGGCGCTCCGGCGTGATGACCGACCTGGAGTTTTATGAGCTGCGGTATTCCGGGCGCGCGGCGCGCGTCGTACGCGGCTTCCGTGCCGTGTACCTCGGCCTCTTCTTCAATTGCTTCATCATGGGGATGGTGACGCTGGCCGCCTGCAAGATTGCCAACATCCTGTTTGCGATGCCACCCTGGGAAACCATCCTGGTACTGGGCGTGCTGAACGTGGTGTTCGCGGCGCATTCGGGACTGTGGGGTGTGCTGGTGATCGACATGGTGCAGTTCGTGATCAAGATGACGGCGGTGATCGCGGCGGCGTATTTCAGCCTGGTGGCCGTGGCACGGCACACCGGCACGGGCGACAGCGCATTGGCCGGGCTGCACACACTCGTGCGCACCCTGGCACCGCAGCAGGTCACGTTCCGCAGCGGCGGACAACCGGTGCTGTCGCCCATCGACGGACACGGGCAACCCATCCTGGACATCATGCCCAACTTCGCGATGAGCGAACTGGCGCTGATGATCTTCATCATGCCCATCGCGATTGGCTGGTGGGCAAACTGGTACCCGGGTGCCGAGCCGGGCGGCGGCAGCTACATCGCGCAGCGCATGCTCGCGTCGAAGTCGGAGAAGGACTCGCTCGGGGGCACGCTGTTCTTCAACCTCGCGCACTACGTGCTGCGCCCGTGGCCGTGGATCGTCACGGCATTGTGCTCCATCATCATCTACCCGGAGCTGAAGGACATCGCCGTCGCGTTCCCCGGTGCCGACCCGCGTCTCATTGGCCACGACAGTGCCTTTCCCGCCATGCTCAAGTTCCTGCCCGTGGGGTTCGTGGGGTTGATGGTGGGCGGGCTCATCGCCGCCAATTCATCCACCATCCTCACGCACCTCAATTGGGGTTCCTCGTACCTCGTCCACGATTTCTACCGGCGGTTCATCAACACCACTGCGGGCGAGCGGCACTATGTGAACGTGGGCCGGCTCTGCACGGTGGCGCTCTACATTGTCGCCGCGCTGTTGAGTCTCGTGCTGGAATCGGCGCAGGATGCCTTCGAGGTGCTGATTTCCATTGGTGCCGGAACCGGACTGCTCTACCTGCTGCGCTGGTACTGGTGGCGGATCAACGCCATGTGCGAGGTGGTGGCGATGATCAGCTCCTTCACCGTGTCCGTGGTGTTCTTCATCATGAAGAAGACGGGCCATGCGCTGCCCTTTGCGCAGACGGTGGTGTTCTCCGTGGCACTCACGACGGCCTGCTGGATGGTCGCGGCCTTCACGACTCGCGGGACGACCCGGGACCAGTTGATCGCCTTCTACCTGAAGGTGCGTCCCGCCGGTCCGGGGTGGACGGCCATTCGCGATGCGGCAGGCGTGAGCGCGGCTGAGGCGATGCGGCACGGCGACAACATGGGCCAGGCGACGCTGGGCTGGATTTCCGGCTGCCTCACGATCTGGTCGTCGCTGTTTGCGATCGGCAACTTCCTCTACGGGCGCACGAGTGCGGCGCTTGCACTGTCAGCGGTGTTCGTGGTGAGCGGCCTGACGCTGTTACGCGTGGTGAACCACCTGTGGGACGATCGAGGCGCTACCGCGTCCTGACTTCTATGCGAGGTCGCGCACGACGTCGGCTACCGCAGCGGCGTGTCCTTCGGGCTTCACCTTTTCGAACACGTGCGTGATGCGACCGTCCGCCGCGATGACGAACGTGGTGCGGTTCACGCCCCAGTACTTCTTGCCGTACATGGATTTCTCCGCCCACACGCCGTACAGCTCGCAGGCGGCATGTTCCGTGTCGGCAATGAGCGGATACGTGAAGCCGTGCTTCGCCTTGAACTTCACGTGACTCCTTACCGAATCGGGGCTCACGCCGATCACCCGTGCATCGAGTCCCTCGAACCGAGGGAGAGCGTCCTGGAAGCCGGACGCTTCGATGGTTCAGCCGCCGGTGTCGTCCTTGGGATAAAAGAAGAGCACGACTGTCGCGCCGCGCAACGACTTCAGTTCCAGCGTGCTGCCATCGTCGGTAATGGCCGAGAAATCGGGTGCAAGCTGTCCCACGGTGGGCATGGTCATGCCAATGTCTCCCCGCCCATGAGGACGGCCATGATGGCCTTCTGGATGTGCAGGCGGTTCTCGGCTTCGTCCCACACGCGGCTTTGCGGACCGTCAATCACGCCGGCGGTGACTTCCTCCCCACGGTGGGCGGGCAGGCAATGGAGGAAGATGGCGTCGGCCGCTGCGCGCTCCATCATGGCGGCGTTCACGGTGTAGCCGGCAAAGTCGCGCTCGCGCTTCTTCTGCTCATCCTCCTGCCCCATGCTGGCCCAGACGTCGGTGTTCACGACATGGGCGCCCGCGATGGCTTCCCTGGGGTCTCGAGTGATGGTGACTTTCGTGTGCTCGCGCGCGCGCGCCAGGAGGTGATCCGCTGGCTCATAGCCTTCCGGACAGGCAAGCGTGAGCTCGAAGCCCAACCGGTACGCGGCATTGATCCACGAGTTCGCCATGTTGTTGCCGTCGCCGATCCAGGCAACCTTCTTCCCCTCGACCGTGCCGAGATGCTGCCGGATCGTCAGGATGTCGGCGAGGATCTGACATGGGTGCAGCAGGTCGGTGGGGCCGTTGATCACCGGCACGCTGGAAAATTTCGCGAGCTCCTCCACATCCTGGTGCGCAAACGTGCGAATCATGATGCCGTCCACGTACCGCGACAACACGCGCGCGGTGTCGGCGATGGGCTCACCGCGCCCCAGCTGCACGTCGCGCGGCGACAGAAACAGCGCGTGCCCTCCCAGCTGGAACGTGCCCACCTCGAATGAGACGCGGGTGCGCGTGGAGGCCTTCATGAAGATCATCGCGAGGGTTTTGCCCTCGAGCGGCTTCCGCGTGTATTCGCCGCGACGCATCCGCTCCGCGAGCAGGAACAGCGCCTCCAGCTCTGCGGCGGAAAAGTCGGGGATCGCGAGGAAGTCGCGGTGTGTCCGGTCTGGCATGGGCGAACTGTTTGGGGGTGGGGCAGTCAGAGAATGTACTTCCGCAAGTCCTCGTCCTCCACAATCGCCTTGAGCTTCTCACGCACCGCCTCGGCATTGACTACAATGCGCTTCTGCCCGCCGTCCGGGAGCTCGAAGAGGGTATCCTCGAGCTGCGTGGTCATCACGGTGTGCAACCGGCGCGCGCCGATGTTTTCCATCCGGGAATTCACGGTGGCCGCGATCTTCGCGATCTCGGCGATTCCATCTTCCGTGAACTCCAGCGTGGCGCCATCGGCCGCGACCAGCGCGGCATACTGCTTGGTGAGCGCGTTCTCCGGTTCCGTCATGATGCGAACAAAGTCCGCCTCGGTGAGCGACTTGAGCTCGACGCGAATGGGAAAGCGGCCCTGGAGTTCGGGGATGAGGTCGGAGGGCTTGGAGACGTGAAACGCCCCCGCGGCCACGAACAGGATGTGATCCGTCTTCACCATGCCATACTTCGTCTGCACATTCGACCCTTCCACGATGGGCAGCAGGTCGCGCTGCACTCCTTCGCGCGACACATCGGGCCCGCCCATCTGGCTCTTCTCCCCCGCAATCTTGTCGATCTCGTCGAGGAACACGATGCCGAGCGTCTCGACGCGCTCGAGGGCGTCGGCCGTGACGTCCTCCATGTCCACGAGCTTGTCGAACTCCTGCTCGAGCAGGATCCGACGGGCTTCGCTGACCTTCACCGTGCGCTTCTTCTTTCGCTGCGGCATCATGTTCTGCAGCATCTCGGTGAAGTTCTCCATGCTCTCCGGTGCGCCCTGCGAGGCGAACATGTCGAACATCGGGCTGCCGGTGGGGGTCACCTCGATCTCCACCTCGCGACCATCAAGCTGGCCATCGAGCAACAGTTGCCTGAGCTTGTCGCGCGTGCGCTTGTAGCGATCGGTGGCGGCATCACCGGCCGCTTCCTGCTTCACGTCGCCCGTGGCGGACACCACGAACACGCCGCCCACGTCGCCCGCGGACGCCAGCGTGGGTTCGGGGATCGGCGTCGCCGCGTCCGGCTGGGGAGCGCCGGCGGGCGCGGGTGCGGGGGGCGGAAGCAGGAGGTCGAGCAGGCGGTCATCCACCCGCTCGTTGGCCAGATCCTCCACTTCGCTTTCACGCTCCTGCCGCACCATCTCGATGGCGCTGTCCACCAGGTCCCGGATCATGCCCTCCACATCGCGGCCCACGTAGCCCACCTCGGTGAACTTCGACGCCTCCACCTTGATGAACGGGGCGCCGGTGAGCTTGGCCAGGCGGCGCGCAATTTCCGTCTTGCCCACGCCGGTGGGCCCGATGAGGATGATGTTGTTGGGCGAGATCTCGTCGCGGATGGCCTCGGGCGCCTGCTGCCGGCGCCACCGGTTGCGCAGCGCAATGGCGACGGCCTTCTTGGCGTCCGCCTGCCCCACGATGTACCGGTCCAGTTCCGCGACAATCTGGCGCGGCGTCAGGTCCGCAAGCCGGGCGAGGGCCTGCTGCGTGCGAGGCGACGACATGGCTAGTGCGCCTCGAGGACGGTGATGTTCGTGTTCGTGTAGACGCAGATCTCGCCGGCGATAGTGAGCCCCTGGCGCACGATCTCCGCAGCGGAAAGTTCCGTGTTGGCCGCAAGGGCGCGCGCCGCAGCCAACGCGTACGGGCCGCCCGAGCCGATGGCCAGGATGCCATCATCCGGCTCGATCAGCTCGCCCGTGCCCGAGATGATGAAGCCGTGCGCCACGCTGGCGACAACGAGCAGCGCCTCGAGGCGACGCAGCACGCGGTCGCTGCGCCAGTCCTTGGCCAGCTCGACAGCCGCGCGGGGCACGTTGCCCGGATAGCGCTGGAGCTTTTCCTCGAACTTCTCGAAGAGGGTGAGCGCATCCGCGGCAGACCCGGCGAACCCGGCGAGGAGCTTGCCATCGCCGATGGCGCGGACCTTGTTCGCCTTGGCCTTCATCACGGTATCGCCGACGGTCACCTGGCCATCGCCGCCCAGGGCGACGGTACCGTTTCGCCGCACGGCAAGGATCGTGGTGGCGCGAATTCGTGGGAGTTCCGACATACCTGAAATCTAGCGGCGGGGGGCCGCTCACGGCTTCGGCTTGTTCCCCGCCGCTCGCTCGCGATCAGCCAGGCCGCCGCGGCGCAACGCACCCCGGTTCACGATGCGGTCGCGCAGGAAGTGACGGTTGGCGAAGGCGCCGATGACGAACAGCACGGAACCGACGATCACGGCCACCGTGCCATATCGCCAGGTATCGCGCCCGATGATGGCCGCCGCGAAGCAGAGCACCGCCAGTCCGAGGCACGCCTCACCCCCGATGCTGCGCTCCGTACGCTCCTGCCGCCGTCGGTCCGTACCGAATGCCATGTCCTCCGGCAGCCACGCGTCGGCAAGGATCGCCAACCCCACGAGGGCGACGATGATACCGATGATGAGTGGAATGGTTTCGACGCGCATCAGGCAAGCTCCACAGGAAGGACTTTCACCCCACTCAAGCGATCTTCATGCCCGAGGGTGCGCTTTCTGGTACACCTGCTTCAGCCGCTCGACGCTGGTATGGGTGTAGATCTGCGTCGTGGAGATGGAAGCATGGCCCAGCAGTTCCTGCACGGCCCTCAGGTCCGCCCCATTGTCGAGC
>JACMOE010000363.1 GCA_014378185.1 Gemmatimonadaceae bacterium
AAGTGCAATGCTGAGCTGCTCGCGGACTCCCCAGGCGGCACCCAGTAGAGGCTATCAAATGCGCGGTAGTGTGGTGTCCGCAGACTCGCTGACCGCTGCCCGCCGCCAGTTGCCCGCCGACAGCAAAGTGCCCGGTCCCTCTGGGTTCTTCGCGTGGGGGGAAGTCGGTACGGGGATATCTCCTAACCCGCAATGGCGTTCAACACCGCGGCCGCGATGGGGGGATTCAGGAGCGCCGTGAGGGCGAGCGCATCCACGAGGTTGTCACAGTGCACGACGTAGCAGCTGTTCAGCGGCACGGTGGGATCACCTGCCGGGAGCAGTGCAGCTCGTGGTACTCGTCCGAAATCACTCCAGACCACGCGTGCGCGCGACGCGTCCGCCGCCTCGGTGCGAAACAGCATCCACCACCGTGTGCCGCCGCGCAGGTCGGTGCGATGGGTCAGCTGTCGGCGCCACGGCGAGAGCCACCGCGCGGCGCCGGCCGGAAGCACAGTCAGCGGCGCCCCGGAAGATGCGTGCGTCCAGAGCATGGCTGTTGCCGATGGTGCGATGCGCCACGCAGCAACGGCTTCGCCGCGCAACAGCGGTCGTAACATCTCACGCTCGACCAATCCACGACGACCCAGGTGCGCCACGCACACCATGTCGGCGTCCTCGGATAGTGCGTCCACCGTGAACGCATCGTTGCAGCCGCACTTCACGCCCAACGTCGCGTGGCCGAGTGCGCTCTGCGCCAGGGGAATACCATGCGAGGTGACGCGATCGAATGCGGCGCGCACCTGGGGAGGGAGCAGCAGCCACGGGCTGCCGGCATCCTGCCGCACGAGGCGGACGTCGAGACAGGCGGCACGCCACGTGACATCGAGTGCACGCCCCCGCACGGCCACGTCGATACCGGCATCACCCGCTGAGTGGCGCGATGCGATGACCATCGATGGATATACCGCTGCGTCGAAAGCGGACGGCGCGTCGGTCCAGTCTTCCACCACACGGAGGCGCGCATTGGCCGCCAGGAGCCGACGAGTGCCTCCGCCGGAAAGCGATCGCCACAGCTTGGCCGGCAGCAGGAGCGCCACGGACCCGGTGGGACAGGCGAGTGCAAGACTTCGTTCGACGAAGAGCGCTGCGAGGTCGATCTGCGCGCCGAAGCCGCGACCCGTGCGCGAGTCCGCCCCGCTCGGGTCCCACCCGGCATCCCGAAATGATGCGTATCGCGCACGCAGTGCAATGCGAACCGCCGCAGGGATGTTGTGCAGGCGAACCCACGGCGGGTTGCCAATGACCAGATCGAAGCCACCTTGAGCGTGCGCAGCGCCAAAGTGCGACGGAAACGAGAAGGGGAGGGCGCCTCCGTCCACGATTCGTCGTCGCTCCCCACGAAGCGCGCCAGCGCGCAACCGCAACGTGCGCATTTCCGCCCGTTCGCCCGAACCCGGTGTCACGCGTTCGCCGAAGAGGTCCGCCGCTCGCTGAGCGAGCAGGAGCTCGCGCCGCTGCCCCGACAGTGCCGCGATTTGTCGGTCGATTGCCGCCAGGGCACGGTGCCGCTCCTCCCGAGCCAGTGCACGCCGCAATGGCGCCTTTCGCGGACCTGCCGCCCGCACGTATCGCTCGCGCAGCCGGACGAGCACCGACGGCGGTCCGACGAGCGAGGGAGGATCCGCGAAGGCGTCGCCACTCAACGTGTCACCCACGCGAATATTGCAGTCGAGATTGGGCAGCGGCGGTACAGCGTGCATGCGCGTTTCGTCGCTTTCGATCACGACCGACAGCCAGAGCCGCAATTCGCACAGCCAGACCGCTGTGGGGTTCACATCCACACCGTGGATGGCTCGCGCGAGCACGTCGCGCCGAATTGCCGACAGATGTCGATTGTCACCGGCCGCGCGGTGGAGGGTGGCCAGACGCTCGAGCACGAAGACCAGGAAGGCGCCCGAGCCGCACGCGGGATCGAGAACCGTGAACGTACGAAGCCGGGTGCGCAGTTGCTCGGCGGCGGGATCGTCGAGCTGTTCACCACGAAGCGCGCGCTCCACGTGCTCCACAGCAAGGGCGTCGGTGCTCAGCGCCACGGCGAGTGCCTTGTCCGTCATGTGCGCGACCATGCTCTGCGGTGTATAGAAGGCACCGGTGACGCGCCGCTCTCGCGTGGCCATCAGCGATTCGAACGCCCGCCCCAGCATCTCCGGATCGATCGCGGCCTCCGTCCATTCGTCGTGGCCTTCGCGCGCCGTGAAGCGATAGGCTCCCAGCAGGTCGCTGAACAAGGCACCCATCGCCTCGTCCGAGAATCGTGCGTTGGCATGACGCCCCTCCAGGGCACTGCGGGCAAACAGGCCGCCGTTCAGAAACGGCACGGCGCCGAAACACCGGGCGGCCTCCGCTCGGTTGCGCAGCGGCGTATTCAGCGTACCGAAGAACAGTGGAAGCAGCACCCGCCGATGGAACTGTCCACTCCTGCCCATGCACGCGTCGAAGTGGTGCGCGAGAAACGCGATGTCGCGGTCCAGCCATCCCTTGGCCTCGAGGAAGGAAAGAAAGAGCAGCCGGGACACGCACAACAGCGAGAGAGCCGCGGGGCCAGTGGCATTCGAGATCTGGAGCGGATCAGCGAGCCCGCGCCCACGCTGCTCCAGAATGCGGTAGAAGCGCCGAGAGAGTGCCTCGCGACCCAGCAGCCCACACCATCGCGTGTGCACCAGCAAGTCTTCTGCGGTGTACGCGGCCGCAATGAGACGCACCGACTCTGCATCGCTCGCAACGATGC
>JACMOE010000364.1 GCA_014378185.1 Gemmatimonadaceae bacterium
GCGCGGCGCTCGGTCGCGCGGACATCCGCTAGCGCGTCTACGCTAGAGCAGGCGAGAGAGCAACGCGGCGCCGTTCTCGATAACGTGCTTGTACCATGGTCGGGTCACGAATTCGGCCAGCACGATTTCCCGGGAGCGTGTGAGGTCATCGGCAAACACCGAGTCCATCTTTGCGCCAAACGGCGCGTCGAGAAACACGAAACTGGACTCGTTGTTGAAGGCCAGCGAGCGGTTGTCGAAATTCATCGAGCCGACCGAGCCCCACATCCCGTCCACGACGAATGTCTTGGAATGCATCATCGCGGGCTGGTACTCGTAGATGCGGATACCTGCCGTCAGCAGCTGCTCGTAGCTCGATCGGCCAGCCCACCAGGTGGTCTTCACGTCCGTTTCCTTGCTGACCGTCAGGATCCTGACATCGACGCCGCGCTTTCGCGCGCTGATGAGGAGATTCCGGAAGTCATCATCGGGCACGAAGTAGGAGTTTGTCACGTAGAGGGTGCGCTTCGCACTGGCGATCGACAGCGCGATGAACCGCTCGGCGGGGGTGCTGCCCGCCGTGGGCGAGGCGAAGAAGACGCCCGCCTGCATGCCACCGTCTGCGGTGGTGAATGCCTTTTTCGGGAAGAAGGTGTCTCCGGCAATGAGCTCGCCCGTGCACTCCGCCCACGCGGACGCGAACGCTGCTTGCAGTCCCATCACGGCCGGCCCTTCAAAGCGTGCGTTGCTGTCGCGCCACTGATCCGTGTGCTTGCCATCACCGAGCCAGTAGTCGGCGAGTCCGAAGCCGCCCGTGTAGCCAACTTCGCCATCCACCACCACCACGCGTACGTGCGAGCGGTCAGTGGCATTGTGTATCGAGTACCAGTGCAGCTGGCGCAGCAGGCCGACTTCCACGCCCGCCGCCGTGAGGCTGTCCGCCCACGATTTCTTGAGGTTCATGGAGCCGAAGGCATCGAGCACGAAGAGAACGCGGACTCCCTTCTTCGCCATCTCCTTGAGCACAACGGCCATTGTATCCGCCACCGCACCGGGCTGGGAGAAGTACATCTGCACGGTGATGGTGTGCTTTGCCGTGCGGAGGTCAACCCAGAGTCGCTTGTACACCTCGCCGTTGTTGACGAGCTCCGCGGAGTTGCCGGGGGTCATGTTCAGTCCCGTGTAGAGCTCCGTCATCCGGGAGAACAGCGAATCGGTGATGGCCGGAGGCCCGCCCGCCTTCCCAACGGCCACGACGGCCCTCACGGGGGTGCCGCGCGTGATGGAAAGGACGCCAACCAGCGCGAAGGAGCCCAGAATGAGCAATCCGAGTACGACGCCGAGACGTTTGGCCCTGAGCATTTTTCGCATTTGGGCTCTCGTCATCACATACTTCATGCCAGAAGGCCGAGTCCGGTTTTAATTTGACGGCCGTCGGCTCGGTTCTGAACAGGAGCTGCATGGATTTCTCTGGGCGCAGTATCGTGCTCACCGGTGTGGGCCGCGAGGGACAGGTTGGCGAAGCGGTGGCCGCGGCGTTCGCCGCCCTGGGGGCCCGTGTGTTTCTCGTGGATCGCCAGGAGAACGAGGCGCGGGCACGCGCTGACGGCCTGGTAGCGGCGGGCCGGCGAGCGGCTGGACTGGGAGTGGACCTGACCGACGAGAATGCGGTGGCAGCGCTGGCGGAGCGGGTGCGTGACGCAACCGGTGGCCGGGTGCATGCGCTCGTGCACCTCGCCGGCGGCTTCGTGAGCAGCGGGCTCGTAGCGGACAGCGACGCATCGCTCTGGGCGCGCCAGTTTCTGCTGAACGCCACAACCGCCTACATCACGGCGCGCGCCTTTCTTCCCTTGGTGCGGGCGACCAAGGGGGCCTTCGTGTTCTTCGCCTCGGAGGCGGTGCTTCCAGGCGGCCGCACGGCGGGCGTGTCGGCCTATGCGGCATCCAAGAGCGCCCTCGTGTCCCTCATGCAGTCCATTGCGCAGGAAGAGGGCTCGCGCGGCGTTCGCGCCAACGCGGTAGCGCCCACCGCCATTCGGACGGCGGCCAACCTCGCGACCATGGGGCCGAATGCTGCCTACGTGACGCGCGAGGATGTGGCGAACGTGGTGCTCTGGCTCTGCTCCGAAGAGGCGCGTGCCGTGAGCGGCCAGGTCATTCCGGTACGCTGACATCGGCGTGACCCTGGCAGTGCGCCGGCGCACGGCGTCTCGGACCATCCGGCTGGATCGGTCGCTGGAAGCGTTGCCGTTGTTTCGCCTCAGTGATTCAGCGGATGACGACACTATTTCGCTGGCCGACGCGGAGGGCCGGCGCTGGCGGGTGCTGCCCAGCCCGGACGACCGGATGCCCGGCACCTTCGACCAGGATGTGTACATCGAGCTGCTGCGGCGATTCGGCGAAGCGGACATGCCCGCCGACGGCGGCATCTCGTTCACCCTCCATGCCTTCCTGCGCTCCATGGGGCGGCGCGTGGACGGTCGCACGTACGAGCAGCTGCGCGGTGCGCTGGGCCGGCTGGAGCGCACGACGCTGGAGTCGCAGGGCCTGTACGAGAGCATGGCTGGGCGCGGTCGAAGTCCCGTGCGATTCACCCTGCTCACCGCCGTGACGGTGGAGCGCCGGCGTTCGCTCGAACGTGATCAGCTTCCGCTGTTCCAACCCATTGCCGCCTCGGAACCGGGAATGGCGCGCGTGGTGCTCTCGGCGCTGATGCGGGAGAACCTCGCGGCAAATCACGTGGCCAGCCTGTCCGTGAGTTGCTACTGGTCGCTTGCCTCACCGGTGGCGCGCCGGCTGTACCGGCTTCTGGAGGTGGCGCGCGCCGAAGAGCGGCTCACCTGGCGCGTTTCGCTGGCCACGCTCGCGGAACGGCTTCCCCTTGCCCAGCGCTATCCGTCGCACCTGCAGCGGGTACTCCAGCCGGCGCACGACATGCTTGTCGCAGCCGGAGTGTTGAGGAACGCGGTGTTCCGGCAGCAGCAGCGGGAGTGGTTCGTGGACTACATGCTGGGCTCGCGACTCGGCCAGGGATGACTCCGGCGCCGGTCTCGGCATCACGCGTGCATGGACGGAACACCTGAGCCCCGCACGACGTATTGAAGAGAGAAGATTTCCCCAACCGCTGGATCAGATGCCCCGTCGTCGTACCTTGACTCTCGCGCTCGTTTCCCTGCCCGTCCTTGCGGGCGGGTTTCTCGTCCAGGATCGCGGCGCCACAGACGGCGCACGCGTCCTTGACCAGGTGTTCGGCATCATCTCGCAGCGCTTCGTCGACACGGTAAGCTCGGCCGCCCTGTACGAGAAGGCCGCCAAGGGGCTCGTGAAGGAGCTCAACGATCCCTACAGCGAGCTGTTCTCGCCCAAGGAGCTCGCGAGCTTCTCGCAA
>JACMOE010000365.1 GCA_014378185.1 Gemmatimonadaceae bacterium
TCCCTCGCTGCACTGGTATCGAAGCACGCTCGCGCACCATGCGCCGCTGGTGGACGGACACTCCCAACCCGCCGTCCATGGCGAACTACTCGCGTTTCACCATGACGAACGCGTGGGGTGGGTGAGCGCCAGCGCTGAGCTCGCGGCGGGTGTGACGGTGAGCCGGTCGGTGGTGGTGCTGGGCGATTATCTCGTGGACGAGGTGTCGTGGACCAGCACGTCGGAGCACGAAATCACGCTGCCGGTGCACGGCGTGCAGCTCACCGATGACCGCGCGATCAGCGCAGTGTCCACGCTCGACGATTGCAGCGAGATCGACGGCGCCGAGTTTCTTTCACAAGTCGAACGCGCGGACGGCGCCGTCGACGGCGTGCGCATGCGGGGTGTGTCGCGCGAGGGCGCTGTGCTCGACGGGTGGGTGTTCGCAGGCAGTGGCGCCACGCTATGGACTGCCCACGCACCAGCCCCTCCGGGCTGCGATGGGCCCGTTCCGATCATCCTGGTCCGCGAGCGCGCTGCACGCGGACGTATCGTGTCCGTATGGAGCTGGGGCGCCGGCGTCGCAGCGGTGAGCCGTTCGTCAACAGGCATTGTCGTCACGCGGTGCGACGGATCGCGGCAGGCACACGCGCGCACTGAGGCGGGGTGGACCATTGCCGGGTTGGGCGGCGCCGAGCCACGGATCCTCCCGCAATCGCCCATCGCGCCATTCGACGCTCGTGATCGAGCGGAGTTCTCAACGGCGCCGTCGCTACAGGTGGCCGATGGTGAACTCCACGGCTTGCCCGCCTACCGCGAACTCGGAGAGGCGCACTACCGCCGGTCCGAGTCGTCATGGATGGAAGCCGGGGGACCAACCGCTTCCGTCGCCATCACGCGCGCGTCGCCGGAGTCCGTCGTCGTGGAGGTTCACGTGCATGCCTCCGAGCGTCTCTTCGTTCCGATTCTCACCGACAATCCGCTCGACAACGAGCCCGCCTCGACCAACGGTGACAGCGTGCAGTTGTACGCCGTCGCGAGCGATCGCCGAACCGGCCTCCTGCTCGTGCCAGAGGGGAATGCGGTGTCGGCACGCCCGGTCGATGGCTGGGTCAATGACCTGGAAGTGCACGCGCATTGGAAGCCGACCCCATCCGGCTACCACCTCGTCGCGGAGCTGCGCGTCGAGCCGGACGCCGCAAGTCTGTCGCTCGAGGTTATCGTCAACGAGACGGTCGCTGGCCGCCAGCGCCGCCGCGGGCAGTTGGTGCTGAGCGGCGCCGCGGGGGAATTCGTCTATCTTCGTGGAGATCGCTGCGACCCCTCTCGGCTGCTCCGCTTCTCGCTCACGCATGACTGACTCTCGACTCGCCCAGCTATCCGTCGTCCTCTTCGAGGCGCAGAATCCCGTCAACATCGCGGCCACCGTGCGCGCGATGAAGAACATGGGAGTGTCGTCGCTGCGCCTCGTGCGCCCCTGCTTGTACGATCCAGTGCGTCTGGAAGGCATTGCGCACGACACGTGGGACATCATCAACGGCATCCAGCACTTCGACGATTTTGACGTCGCAGTGGCTGATTGCGTCCGCCTCGTGGGCTACACCGCACGACGCCGCGCGGCCAAGTGGCGCATCATGGATCCCAAGGAAGCCGCCGAAGACGCGCTCGGATATGTGGGCGAAGGCCGCGTGGGCATCGTGTTCGGCCGCGAGGATCACGGCCTGCCCAACGAAATCCTCGACCGGCTGCACGCCGTCGTGACCATTCCTACCACGGATCACGCGTCGCTCAACCTGGCGCAGGCGGTTCTCATCGCACTATACGAGCTGCACCTCGCCGCCGGCGACGCCACCCGCGTGTTGCCCGGTCCCCGCAAGGACGCGCCAACGCCCACCACCGACCTGTTCGAACGCTACTTCACCGAACTGCACAACGCGCTGGACTCCATCCAGTTCTTCAAGACGCGTTTTCCCGAGCACATCATGCGGTCGTTGCGCGCCATCACCTTCCGCGCGGCTCCAGATGAGCGCGAACTCGCGCTCCTGCGCGCAATGTCCCTGGAAATCGTGCGCTTCCTGGAGCGCACGGGCCGGGTGGAACGCTCGCTGCCCGACGACGTCTCGCCGCGTCCGCCCCGACACATCACGGGCCGCGATACCAGCGGGCATTGACGCCGCGCTTCGCCACGCTCTCTTTCCCGCCCATGCCCCTCAAGCGATTCTTCGGCCGCGGCCGCGATGATGCA
>JACMOE010000366.1 GCA_014378185.1 Gemmatimonadaceae bacterium
ACCAGAATTACAACGTGACGTCGCTGGAGAACGGCGACCAGGTGACGCTGACGATCCAGCAGACGCAGAATGGCGGCTACTACACCAACTATGTGCGGGTGGATCAGTCGGTGTCGTCGAGCCCGAACAACAGCGGCAACACGCAAGTGCAGTCGCTGCAGGGCACAGTCCGCCGCGTGGACATCAACAATGGGTGGTTCGAGCTGATGCCCAACAACAACGTGGTGCTCACGGTGACCATGCCGTACAACGCGAGTCGCGCGGACCAACAGCGGTTCCAGAACCTTCGCAATGGCGACGTCGTTCGTTTCACGGGCACGTACGTGAACAACTCACGTGTCGAGCTGCGTCAGTTCTACTAGCGCGGGTGTGGTGCAGGGAGTGTCGTCGCGAACAGGTGAATCGGACGGTCACCCGGCGAGAGGCTTCGGGTGGCCTCGTGGCGAAAGCCCAGCGACTCCAGCAGGGCGATGGATGGCTGGTTGTCGGGCGACACGATGGCCGCGAGGCGGGTGAGTTGCAGATCGCCGCGCGGGTGGGACAACCCGGCGGGGGCGCCCACACGCGCGTAGCCGAGCCGCCAGCACTCGGGCACGAGTGCGTAGCCGAGGTCCGGGTCGTCCAGCGCGGGGCGACGCAGCACCCCGCAGATGCCGACCGGCGCGTCGTCTTCGCGGCGGCAAACCAGGTACAGGCCGAATCCGAACCGCGCGTAGCTGTCCACCGGACCGTTGGCGATGTAGCGGCGTGCGTCCTCGATGGTTCGCACGCCGCGATCCCCGATGTGCTGCAGGAACGACGGCTCGTTCAGCAGGCGTAGGAGAAATGTCGCGTCATCGGCGGCGATGCGGTTCAGCGAGAGGCGAGGTGTGACGAGCACGGGCATCCGCGAAAGGTTGCACCGTGCGACTCGCGGAGCCAGTCGGTGGCATTGGACTGAAGACCGGATGCCGCAGGCTTACCTTGCGACATGCATCTCTGGGTGGACGCCGACGCCGCGCCGCGTGACGTGAAGGACATCGTATTCCGTGCCGCGGAGCGGCTTGCGCTGCCGACGGTGCTCGTGGCCAACCAGCGCGTGCCTATTCCGGCGGGACACGGGTGGGTGAGCGCGGTGCGCGTTGACGGCGGCCCTGACGTGGCCGACCGTTACATCGAGGCCGCAGCCGAGGCTGGGGATGTCGCGATCACGGCCGACATCCCGCTGGCCGCGGCACTCGTTGCCAAGGGTGTGGCGGTGCTCGATCACCGCGGCGAGGAGTTCACGGCCGAAAACGTGGGCGAGCGGCTCTCCGTGCGGGACTTCATGTCGGACCTGCGATCCAGCGGCGTGGAAACCGGCGGTCCAAAAGCCTACAGCACGCGCGACAAGCAGGCGTTCGCCTCCGGCCTGGACCGCATGCTCACGCGAGCGCTGCGCAACCGCTGATCGCGGTCGCGACCGGCGTCAGGTCGCGACGTCTCCGTCTGCCTGGGGCTCCGCATCTGCATCACCCTCCTGTGGCTCGTCGCCACCGCCGTCCTGTCGGCGCTGGAGGCGCTCGGCGCGCTTGTCGTCCTTCTTCTTCTTGCGGTCCATTTCCTTCTTGCGCTTCTCGAAGTCGTAATTGGGTTTCTTTGCCACTGGCGGTCGCAATCTCCGTTGACTGTCCGTGCCGATGCAGGCGACGCGGGATGCGTCGCGGTGAATGATAGCGCCTTGGCGGGGTACCGGGTGAAAATCGTTCACCCCCACAACCCGCCGGGTCGCAACGCTTCACCGTGCACGTCCGTAGGTTATCCGACGTTCGCACGATCCGTCGGCGCCCCGCTCCCCGGGGCTTGATGTCCTGCCGAGCAGTTCTCCGAGGAGACCCCTTCATGCCTGTCTCGCTACGCCGCGCCGCTGCGTTGCTCGTGACCGCCGCGGTGACCACGCCGGCGCTTGCCGCGCAGCGGAATGTCCCGTCCACCTGGGCGACCACGAACGCGACGCTCGTTCCCGTGAGCGCCCCGGTGATCGCGAGGGGCACGATCGTGATCCGCGATGGGCTCATCGTGGCCCTTGGTGCCGGCGTGGGGGTTCCCGCTGATGCGCGCGTGGTGGATGGCACCGGACTCACGGTGTATCCGGGGCTGTTCGACTCCTTCGGGACGATCGGCTTGGCCGCAGCCTTCCCAGCGGGCGGGGGTGTGCGGGCCGGTGGCGTGGCGGTTGCCGCGCTCGCGGTACTGGCGTCGCCGGCAACCTCGACGCGCGATGGCAACGGCAGCACGGCGGACCAGCCGCGCGGCGTCGAGCCGCATATCAGCGCGGCCGACCAGGTGAAGCTGGATGAATACGCGCTGGATGGACCGAGGAGCGCGGGTATCGCGACGGCGCTCACCGTGCCCGGCGGCGGCATCTTCCAGGGGCAGTCTGCGCTCATCAACCTGGCCGGTGCAAGCGCGGCGGCCATGGTCATCCGGCCGAACGTGGCACAGCACATCGCGTTCTCGTCCGGTCGAGGCTTCGGCGGAGGCGGGGGCTATCCAAATTCGCTGATGGGCGTGTTCGCTGTGCTGCGGCAGGAGCTCATCGACGCGCAGCGCTACAAGGAATTAAAGGCGGCGTATGCGAAGAATCCCAGGAACATGCAGCGGGTTGAGTTCGATCCGTCGCTCGAGTCATTGCTGCCCGCGCTCAGCGGCCTACAGCCCGTGGTGATGGCGGCCAACTCGCAGCGGGAGATCGAGCGCGCGCTGGACCTTGGCAAGGAGTTCGGGCTGAAGGTGATGATTGCCGGAGGGTCGGAAGCGTATCTCGTGGCCAGCCGCCTGAAGGCGGAAGGCGTGCCGGTGCTACTGTCTCTCAACTTTCCGCGACGCACAGTCGCGCCAGCTGCCGCCGCGGATCCCGAGCCGCTCCGGGTGCTTCGGGAGCGGGTGGAGGCACCGAAAAGT
>JACMOE010000367.1 GCA_014378185.1 Gemmatimonadaceae bacterium
ACGGGAGGGCACATTGGCGCGGGCCTCGGCGTGGTGGAGCTCACGATCGCGCTGCACTACGCGTTCCAGACCCCGCGCGACCAGCTGGTGTGGGACGTGGGACACCAGGGCTATCCGCACAAGCTGCTGACAGGCCGGAACACGCGCATGGAGACCCTGCGGCAGGAGGCAGGCCTCTCCGGGTTCCTGAAGCGCACAGAGAGCGAGTTCGACACCTTCGGTGCGGGGCATGCCGGTACGGCCATCTCCGCGGCACTGGGCATGGCCGCAGCGCGAGACATCAACGGTGAGAAGGATCTCAAGGTGGTGGCCATTCTCGGGGATGGGGCGCTCACCTGCGGCCTCGCATACGAAGGGCTCAACAACGCCGGGCACTCCGGCCGCGACTTCGTCGTCGTGCTGAACGACAACGAGATGTCCATCGCGCCCAACGTGGGTGCGATGCACAAGTATCTCACGTCCATCCAGCGCAATCCACTCTACAATCGCGTCCGCGCGCGGCTGGGGGAGATCGCGGATCAGGTGGGTCCCGTGGGTCTCCTCATGCGGCGGTGGGAGGAGAGCATGAAGCACTTTCTCACCCCCGGTGTGTTGTTCGAGGAGCTGGGGTTCCGCTATTTCGGCCCCGTGGACGGCCATGATCTCGGCGCACTGGTGGACACGTTCGCGGCGGTGCGCGCGATGGGTGGTCCACGGCTCGTGCACGTGATCACGCAGAAGGGAAAGGGCTTTCCCGCTGGAGAACACGCGACCGGCGAAAAATGGCATGCGTTGCCACCCGGTCACGATCCTTCCACCGGCAAGCAACTGAAGACGACCACCGCAAACGCCGCGTACACTGCGGTGTTCGGCAAGGGCCTCGCCGAGCTTGGTGCCGAAAACCGCAAGGTGGTCACGATCACGGCGGCGATGCCGAGCGGCACGGGTGTGGGTGCGTTTGCCAAGGCGCATCCCGAGCGGTTCTTCGACGTGGGCATTGCCGAGGGGCACGCAGTCACCTTCGCGGCAGGCCTGGCCACCCGCGGCCTGCGCCCGGTGTGCGCCATCTATTCCACGTTTCTCCAGCGCGCCTACGACAACATCATCCACGACTGCGCCATCCAGTCGCTGCCCGTGGTGTTTGCAATGGATCGCGCCGGCCTGGTGGGCGAGGATGGCGAGACCCACGCAGGCCTGTACGACATTGCGTACATGCTGGCCGTGCCGAACATGACGGTGACCGCTCCCAGGGATGGCCGCGAGATGCTCGCGCTGCTTCGCGCCGGCGTGGAGAACGATCGCGGGCCCTTCTCCCTTCGCTATCCGCGAGACGTGGTACCAGAAGGCGTGCCGAGCATGGCGGACATTCCCGCCACGCCGTACGGCACATGGGAGGTGGTTCGCCAGGGGGCCGATGTCGCGATCCTCGCAGTGGGTACCATGGTCTCCACGTCGGTCGCGGCGGCACAGTCGCTGGCAGCGGACGGGCTCGATGTCACAGTCGTGAACTGCCGCTATCTCAAGCCGTACGACGAGGTCACGCTGGCGGCGATCCTCGCCGAGCATCGATTCATCCTGGTGGTGGAGGAGGGCACGGTGGTGAACGGGTTCGGCGCGTTCATGACGGCGGTGATCGAGCGACATGATCCAGCTGTTCGCGTGCACGCGCACGGCGTGCCGGACCGTATCGTCTACGCGGCGTCGCGCGCGAGACAGCTTGCGTCAGTCGGCCTCGATGCCGCAGGCATCGCGGAGCGCGTGCGCGCGCTCCACGGGAGCGAGGCGCTCGCCGGGTGATTCGCCTCGGCGTTGCGGGTCACCTGGGGTACGGGGGCCTGTCCGAGGTGCTCGCGACACTGCGCAGACTCGCGCCTGACCTCGGGCTCAGCCTGTCGTATGAAGCAAGCCTGCTCGAGGTCGCGGGAGCTGATGCGGCGATCATCCGTCCCGCCGAGCTGGACGCAATGGTCACGCTCGGCGGCGACGGCACGCTCCTGCGCGCGGCGCGCATCGTGGAAGAGCTGCCCGTACCGATTCTCGGCATCAACCTTGGCCATCTCGGCTTCCTCACGTGCTGTCCTGCCGAGTCGCTGGAGCATGCGCTCGGTCGTCTCGCCGCTGGAGAGTACGTTGTGGAGCCGCGGATGACGCTCGATGCCCGGGTCCGCGATGCCGGCGGCCTGGACAGGGCGACCTGGCGCGCGCTCAATGACGTCGTGCTGCACAAGGGTGGCTTTGCCCGTGTGGTCACGATCTGGGTGCAGGCCAATGGCGAGACGGTGGCGCACTACTCCGCCGACGGCATCGTGCTGGCCACGCCCACCGGATCCACCGCGTACAATCTCTCCGCGGGCGGACCGGTCGTCTTCCCCACGCTGGAAACGATCCTCGTCACGCCGGTGAGCGCGCACACGCTGGCGCTGCGGCCGCTGGTGCTGCCGCCCACCGCCGAAATCACCGTGCGGGTAGATGATGGGCCGCAGGAATTATTGGTGACGGTGGACGGGCAGGTGGGGGCAACCTTTGCGCGCGACGAAACGCTCGTCGTCCAGCGGTCAGCGCACCCGGTGCCGATCGTCCGCTTTCCCGAATCGAGCTTTTTCGCGACGATGCGCGAGAAGCTGCATTGGGGAGGACTGCTCGAGCGCGACGAACGCAGCAAATGCTGACCGAGCTCCGCATCAGGAATTTCGCGATCATCG
>JACMOE010000368.1 GCA_014378185.1 Gemmatimonadaceae bacterium
CCGATGCATCGATGGAGAACTCTCCGCCCGTGCTGTTCGATGCACTCATCCTTCCGGACGGCGACGCTGGCGTCCGTGCGCTCGCCCTGGACGGGCACACCATGGATTTCGTCACCAACCAGTATCGTCATGGCAAGACCATCCTCGCCCTTGGTGCATCGCGTACGCTGCTCGAGAAGGCGGGAATTCCGGCCCGAGCGGGCGGAAAGCGTGACCCCGGCCTGCTCCTTGTGTCGCGTGACGACGAGCAGGCCGGCGAGCGCTTCATGGCCGCGCTCGCACTGCATCGCCATCCACAGCGGGAGAGCGACCCGCTCGCCGTGTAGCGCGACCCTGGGCGGGGGAGGGTGAATGCTGCTATGCTTTGGGCACGCGCGCACGCATTCGCCCTCCAACTCTCCGCCGTGCACATCCTCGTCCTGAACGTCGGCTCGTCATCGCTCAAGTTCCAGCTCGTCGATACGGACGGCGATGCGATTGCGGCCGCGCGCGACCGGCGTCTCGCACGCGGCCAGATCGAGCGCATCGGGGGCGAGGCGATCATCACGCTCGCGGCCGGCACCGCGCCGCCCACCACCAGCAGCGAGCCGATTGCCGATCTCGCCGGTGCGGTGAGCTACATCCTTCGGTGGCTCGCGCAGGCGCGCGATGGGGAACCGGCCCCGATCACCCGCCTGGCCGACATCGGCGCCGTGGGCCATCGCGTGGTCCACGGCGGCGAGCGCTTTAAGGCATCCACCCTCGTGACCGACGAGGTGCGTCGCAAGCTCGAGGCGCTCATCGACCTCGCGCCCCTGCACAACTCGCACAACCTGCGTGGCATCGATGCCGCACGCGCCGCACTGGGCGCGGATATTCCGCAGGTCGCGGTATTCGACACCGCCTTTCACCACTCGCTGCCAGAGCACGCATACCTGTACGCACTGCCGTACCAGCTCTATCGACGCTACGGCGTGCGCCGCTACGGCTTTCACGGCACATCGCATCGCTACGTGGCGTATCGCTACCGCGAGCTCACCGGCACGCCGCGCGAGCAGGTGAAGATCGTCACGTTGCACCTTGGAAACGGCGCGTCCGCGTGCGCCATCGTCGATGGGGAGTCGGTGGACACCTCGATGGGCTTCACACCGCTGGAAGGCCTGGTGATGGGCACGCGCTCCGGCGACCTCGACCCGGCCATCCTCGACTTCGTTTCCGTGAAGGAAGGCCTGGTGCTGCGCGACATCGAGACCATGCTCAACAAGCAATCCGGCCTGCTCGGCATCTCCGGGCTCACAGCGGACATGCGGGAACTGCTCGCCGAGGAAAAGGAAAATGGCGACCGCCGCGCGCGGCTGGCGGTGGACGTGTTCTGCTACCGTGTCAAGAAGTACCTCGGCGCGTATCTCGCGGCGATGAATGGTGCGGACGCCATCGTGTTTGCTGGCGGCATCGGGGAGAATTCTCCCGAAATCCGGGCGCGCATCTGCGCGAATCTCGACTGGCTCGGCATCGCGATCGACGAGGGGAAGAATGCCAGCGCGGTGGGCACCGAGGGGCGCATCGACGCGGATGGTGCGCGTGTGGCGGCCTGGGTGATTCCCACGGATGAGGAACTGCTCATCGCGCGCGATACCTGGCGGGTGGTTACGGGCGCGCCGTTGCCGTAGCCTGCGCGCGTCGGTCGCACCGCGGGATTACCGCCATCTCAGTCGATGGGATTCACCGCACCGTGGTCCATCGGTTCCTTGCCGCGCCGCAGGAACAGGCCGTCATAGAGCAGCGCCGCCGCGATACCGCCAAGAATCGGACCGATCCAGTACACTGCCTGCCCTTCGAACATCTGCGACACCACCGCCGGCCCGAACGAGCGCGCTGGATTCATCGACGCTCCAGTACGTGAGCCGATGGCGAGGACCTCCGCCGTCACGGTGAGTCCAATGGCAAAGCCGCCCACCTTTGGAGCGTGGGGATCTACCGCCGTGCCGAAGACCACGAAGACCAGAAGGAAGGTTGCGATGAACTCGCAGAGAACGGCCTGCGCCATCCCGATGTCGCCGCTCACCATCTGCCCACCCAGCCGGCTTGCGACGGCCACATGCTCCGGGAACACTGCCTTCAGCGCATACGCCGCCACAGCCGCGCCGGTCAGCTGTGCAATGATGTAGACCACGCCCATCATTGGCTCGATGCGCCGCGTGACCATGAACCCGATGGTCACCGCCGGGTTGAGATGCCCGGAAATGCGCATCGTCGCCGTGATCATGATGCCAAGGATGAGGCCGTACGCGATGGCCGCAGGCAGCAGCGGATTGATGTTCGACATCGTCGACGACATGATTGCCGCGCCGCCCACGAAGACCAGGGCGAAGACGCCGATGAACTCGGCAACGAAGTGGCGCCAGCTGTCGCGCATGATGGACCCGTGTGTTCGAGAGGCGGGCAGCCGCAGGTGCGGCGCCGAGCCTCAACGTTAACGGCCAAGCCCCCGCTGCGTCAGACCCCGTCGTGCCGCTTGAGCACCACGGCGGCATTGATGCCACCGAATCCGAAGCTGTTGCTCAGCGCAAACTCCACGTCGGCATCACGCCCGTGGTTGGGGATGTAGTCCAGGTCGCAGCCCTCGGCGGGCGCGTCATGGTTGAGCGTGGGCGGCAGCCACCGGCGCTCCAGCGCGAGCGACGTGATGGCGAGCTCCATGGCGCCCGACGCACCGAGCGCGTGGCCGTAGTAGCCCTTGGTGCTGCTGACCTGGAGGCGAGGCGCATGCGCCTCGAACGTCTGCTTGATGGCAAGCGTTTCCGTGGGGTCGTTGAGCGGGGTGGAACTCCCGTGCGCATTCACGTACGCGACGTCGCGCGGCACGATGTGGGCGTCCTTCAGCGCCAGCCGCATGGATCGCGCGGCCTGCGTGCCGTCGGGCCGGGGTGCAGTCATGTGATGCGCGTCATTGGAGCTGCCGAAGCCGACGACTTCCGCATAGATGTGCGCGCCGCGCGCCATCGCCCGGTCCAGCTCCTCCAGGAGCAACACCGCGGCACCCTCGCCCATCACGAAGCCATCCCGATCCTTGTCGAAGGGCCGCGATGCCGCACCCGGATCGTCGTTGCGCGTGGACATCGCCCGGATGATGGAGAACGACCCGAAGCACAGCGGCGCCAGTGGCGCTTCCGCCCCGCCCGCAAACATCACGTCAGCGTACCCATCACGGATCGCACGAAATGCATCACCGACAGCGATGGTGCCGGAGGCGCAACTCATGCCATTCGTCGCGTTGGGCCCCTGTGCGCCGAGTTCGATGGCGATGTTGCAGCTCCCCGCGCCGCCGAAGACATTGAGCGCGAGGGACAGATCGACCCCCTTGATGCCCTGGCTGAGGAAGTTGCTCAACTGCTGCTCGGCGAAGCGGATGCCCCCGAGTGCACTGCCCATCATCACGCCGACCCGCTCGCGATTTTCCGCGGCCATGTCGATGCCCGAGTCGTCGAGTGCCTGACGCGCGCACGCCACCGAGAAGGAACTGAACCGGTCCAGCCGGCGCGCCTTCTTGGCTTCGATGAAATCCAGGGCGTCGAAATCGTCCACCTGCGCAGCGTTGTGACTGCGCCACATGGATGGATCGAACCGCGTGATGGTGGACACGGCCGACTGCTCACGGCGAAGTCCCTCCCACAGTCCTTCCATGCCAAGCCCGATGGGTGTGATGGCCCCGATTCCCGTGACGGCAACCCGACGACGATCAGTCACTGCTGTTCTCCCTGTGAGTCCCTGGTAAGACACGGCCACTGCATGCGACCGCTCACGTCAATTGCCAGCCGAAATGGCATCACGCTCGGCGTGCTTCGCCAACCCGTCCAGCGTCCGGCTGGCGATGCCGTGCACGAACACCGGTCCGATGACGATGGTGGCCGCTGCGGAACCAATGACCGGAACTCGCGGCCCGTTCCACAGATGCAGGATGCGGACATGCGTTCCCTCCAGCGATTCCTTGAACGTCCATTCCACCTCCATTCCGCTCGTCACGCCGGCAATGTGAGTGAAGCGGATACTCGGCGCCGACCCGCTCGCCGGGGGGTGCACCTGCATCCTCGACCGCCAGTAGGTGGGCCATTGCATGATACCGAACGGCCGGTTGGCGCTCATGTCCACGATGCCCCCGCCGTCGGCGCGACGCTCCACGAAGCGCACGTAGCGATAATGCGGCAGCACAGCAGGCCAGCGCTCGACGTCTGCTGCAAGTGCGAAGATACGGGCGAGCGGTGCGCGCACGAGACGCTCGTCCACCGTGGACATTTCGCTCCCCACAGGCATCGGACCGAGCTCGAGCGCGGGTAGGTCGGTCATGGCGAAGGGGTCCAGGTAGCGGTGAGCCGGAAGCCGAGATGTCGTCGAACATTAGCGACCCGACCGGTGGCATGGTGCACATGGTCGGCCAGGTCGCGGTTGGTGAAACCCCGGAGTACGGAGACGGCTCCATCGTGGCGGCTCACGGCGTGGAATCCCAGGAGCCACGCTACCAGCCAGAACCCGGCCATGGCCACCCAGCTGCGGCGCAGGCCACTGACGATCACTGCGCGGCGCGCGACGCGCTGCAGCTCGCGCAGCACCACGATGATCTCGTCGTCCTCGAAGTGGTGCAGCACCTGCGAGCAGATCACCACGTCCACGCTGCCGTCCGCGAACGGAAGGAATCGTGCGTCGCCGCAGGTGCTGGCTTCGAGCGCACCGACACATGCGCGGGCAAGCGATTCGGCCCGGTCGACGCCGAATGTCGTGAGGTGCACGCCGCGCCGTTCCGCCAGCCGTCGCGCCCGCAAGGGGATGTCGGCGAGGCCGGTGCCCACGTCCAGCAGCGTGACATCACGGCCGAGCGATGGCAGCAGCCGCAGAAACTCGGCGAGGACGGCGTGCGCGCCGCCCAGCACCGTGTTGGCGCGCCGGACATCCCGCAGCGAGCGCTCGCGGAGGGCGGGCGTGGTGGCCGGATCGTCGAGGTGCTCGAACGAGCGCTGGCGTCGGGGGGTCAGCATTATCTTGTCGTCCCGAGCAACGCGAAGGACCTGCTCCTTGCTTCCTGCCAAGCAGGTCCTTCGCTTCGCTCAGGACGACAGATCACTAGCGTTCCAGCTGCGCGTACCCGCCGCGATAGTACAGCAGTGGCCGCGCATCGCGGGCCGACGCGCACTCCACCTCGGCCACGAACAGCATGTGGTCGCCCGCCTCATAACGCGACACCATCCGGCATTCCAGGTGGCAGAGTGCGTCGTCGAGCAGCACCACGCCGTTGTCGCCGCGCGAGTAGCCGATGCCGTCGAACCGGTGCGACGAGTCCACGGCCGCGAACCGGCGCGACAATGCCTCCTGCTCATCGGCCAGGACGTTCACGCCGAAGCGCTCGGCATGCTGGAGCGCGTCGAACATGGAGGCCGCGCGATCGATGCAGACCTGCACGAGCGGCGGATCGAGACTCACCGAGCTGAACGCGCTCACTGTCATGCCCACGTCGCGACCCTCCGCGTCGAGCGCGGTGATCACCGTGATGCCGGAAGCGAAGCGGCCAAGCACGCTGCGAAAGGAGTCGGGATCGATGGTCATGTATCGGGAACAGGTCGTCGACTGGGTTGCCGAAAGAGATTCAGCAGGTACGCCGGCCGCAACACCTCGCGTGCGGGAACGAAGTCGCCCGTGACCCCCACGAGGAGGTCGGCCATGTCCTTGCGGGCGGAGAGCGTGCGCGCGAAGTAGTTCATTGCCGGCGCGACGCCCACCGCGGCGTTGATGAGGCGTTCCACCATCCACTTGCCGCGGAACTCGCTGCGTCGCGCCTGGCCGTAGGCGCGCAGCGACGCGTCGAATGCCGACGCGGTGCTCGCGCCAAGGGCACGGAGCGCGAATGGGGCAAGGAGTTCCCCACCGCGGAGCGCCGAGTAGATGCCTTCGCCGGTGAACGGGTCGAAGAAGTCGGCTGCGTCGCCCACGAGGGCCACGCCGGGAGCCCACGCACCCCGGGCGGGGGACGCGAACGGACCGGTGGCGCGCACCG
>JACMOE010000369.1 GCA_014378185.1 Gemmatimonadaceae bacterium
ATCGATGGACATCGAATCGCCGTGTGCGATGTACTGCGTGAAGTACGGGAGCATGGAGGGAGAAGGGCGGAGCCGGGACGGGTGACGTCAGGCGGCCGGAAATACAAGCCCGCGCGTGGCCAGGAGGCGCGCGACGGTGTCGCCGATCTTGTTGTTCGGCGTGCTCGCCCCGGCGGTGACGCCAATGCGCAACGGCCCGCCCGGGGCCAGCCAGTCCGCGAGCGTCACCTCGACGTGCTTCACCTCGGGCAGCCGATAGTGAATCGTCCCCGCCTCGGGATCGATGCCGCTGGAATCCTCGATGTGATATGTCGGCACCCGTTCCGCACAGAGCATCGCGAGCGAGATCGTGTTGCTCGAGTTGAAACCGCCGATCACGATCACGGCGTCGAGCGGTTCCTCGAGCAGCTCGAGCACCGCATCCTGCCGCTCCTGCGTGGCGCTGCAAATGGTGTCGAAGGTGCGGAAATTCATCGCGCGGGCTTCCGCGCCGCGTGCGCGGGCCATCGCCTGTCCCACTTCCTCGCCAATGGCGAGCGACTCCTTCGCCAGCATCGTCGTCTGGTTGGCGACGCCGATGCGCTCCAGGTGCACGTCGGGATCGAAGCCAGGTGATGCGGCGTGCGCAAAGCGGGTGAGAAAGTCGGCCCGCGAACCGCGGCCCTCGATGTACTCCGTGACGATCCGCGCCTCCTCCATGTGCCGCACCACCAGGTACTGTCCCCCGGCGTGCTTCATCACCTGCGAGGCGGTGGCGCGGGTCTCCTCGTGATGATGCTTGCCATGAATGAGCGCGGTGAAGCCATCCCGCGCATAGGCATCCACCCGCTTCCACACGTTCAGCACCGAGCCGCACGTCGTGTCCACCATCACGCAGCCGATGGCCTGAAGTGACTGGAACGCGGCGATCGTCACGCCGAACGCCGGCAGGATGACGACGTCCTCCGGCGCGATCACCGAGAAGTCGAACAGCCCCTCGTCATTTGCCTCGAGAATGTCGATGCCCATGCCGCGCAGCTTGGCATTCACGTGCGGATTGTGGATGATTTCCCCGACGAGCCGCAGGCGCCGGTCAGGAAACTTCCGCCGCGTCTGGTAGGCGTACTCCACCGCGCGCTCCACCCCGTAGCAGAAGCCGAATTCCTTCGCCAGGCGGATGGTGACATCGTCCATCACGAGCGTGTAGTCCCGGTCGCGAAGCGCGTCGACCAGCCTGCCATTGTAGTCGCCCGAGAGGTCGTCCCGGACGTCGGCCTTGAGGCCGAATCCCTTGCGGAAGTAGGTAACGGGCTCGTCGGAACGTGGGGCAGCCATATGGTCTAATCTAGCGGAGGGGTTGGCCTGGAAGACGCGCTCACGATCACCTCGGCTGGCGGATTGTCCCGGGCGCCCCCCACCTTCCCGGCATGACACAGCAGCAGCTGCTCCGTCCGCCTCCGCTGCAGAAGGGCGACACCATCGGCGTTGTCGCCTCATCCTACTCCCCACGGCCGCGATGGCTGGCCCGCGGCGTGCGCGCCCTGGAGCGGGCCGGTTATGCGGTCCTCCTGGATCCCGAACTCTCCACGACGCGACGGTACCAGCGCGCTGAAGATGAACGGCGAGCGGCCAACTTCACCGCGATGTGGATCGATCCGCAGGTGAAGGCGCTCATCAGCGGCACAGGAGGATACGGCGCGGTCCGGATGCTCCCCTACCTCGATCCCGCACTGTTCCGGGCACACCCCAAGTCCTTCGTGGGCTACTCGGATGTGACCGTGCTCCACCAGTGGCTCATGCGACTGGCCGGCGTCCGGGCGTTTCACGGCCCCACCGTGGATGACCTCATTCCGAGCGCGCGGGACGTCACCACCGCCTCACTGTTCACGGCGCTCACCACGGCACGTCCCACCGCGAAGATCGGCCGCGACACGGCACGCACGGTGCAGCCCGGTCGAGCCACCGGTCGGCTCGTGGGCGGCAACACTGCGCTGGTCCAGCAGACCATCGGCACACCCTACGAGATCGACACCACCGACGCGATCCTCTTTCTCGAGGAGGTCCGCGATCCCATGTCGTTCGTGGACGAACGCCTGGTCCAGCTTCGCGCCTCCGGATTGCTCGGCAAGGTGCGCGGCATCGTCTTCGGCCACCTGTCCCTCGACCGCTCCGAAGAGGATGAATTCGAGGACTTCGTCCTGGATCTCGTCTCCGATCTTGGCGTTCCCGTCATCATGGACTTTCCAGCGGGCCATGACAATCCTAACTTGACCCTGCCCCTGGGCACTGAGGTCGAGCTCGTTGCCGAAGAGGCGACGGGCTGGATCGTCCATCGCGAAGACGCCCTCCTCGTGCCGCCTCCTCCCCCTGCCCCTGCTGCGTGAGCGCTCCCGAGCACTACGATCTCATCGTTATCGGCTCCGGTCCGGCCGGAGAAAAAGGCGCGGCGCAAGCGGCGTACTTCGGAAAGCGCGTCTGCCTCATCGAACGGGCCCCCAAGCCCGGCGGTGCCGCCGTGAATACCGGCACCATTCCCAGCAAGACGCTGCGCGAAACCGCCCTGTACTTCTCCGGCCTGCGCCAGCGCGGGCTTTACGGGGTCGACTTGCGCGTGAAGCAGAACATCACGATCAGCGACTTCATGCATCGCGAACGGGCGGTGATCGAGTCGGCGTGGACCCTCATCGAGGAGAACATCGAGAAGCACGGAATCCACACCATCCAGGGTGCGGCCCGGATCATCGATGCGTACACGGTGGAGATCGTGCGCTACGGCGTCGAGACGCGCCGCATCACGGGAGACATCATCCTCATTGCCACGGGCTCGTCGCCGCTGGCACCGGTCGGATTCGAGACCGATGGCGTAGTCATCGTCGACAGCGACTCCCTGCTCACGCTCGAGCGCATCCCACCGTCGATGATCGTCCTTGGTGGTGGCGTGATCGGCTGTGAGTATGCGTGCATCTTCGCGGCACTTGGCGTGCGCGTGACAGTCGTGAACGCCAGGAGCCGCCTCCTGGCCCATCTCGGCAACGACGTGAGCGACGCACTGCGCCAGTCGATGACGGCGAAGCTGGGCATCAGCATCCATGGCAGCGCCGAGGTGCAGGACGTGTCGGTGGAGAATGGGCGAGCCCAGGTGCTGCTGTCGGACGGCACCCCGCTGAGTGCAGACTGCCTGCTCGTGAGCACCGGACGCATCGGCAACTCCGCGAACCTGGGCCTGGAAATGGTGGGGGTGAAGTACAATGATCGCGGCTTCATCCAGGTGGATTCGCACTATCGGTCCGCCGTATCGACCATCTATGCCGCGGGAGACGTGATCGGTTTCCCCGCACTGGCGTCGGCCTCCATGGAGCAGGGGCGCGTTGCGGTGTGCCATGCGTTTGACCTGAAGTACAAACGCGCTGTGTCGGAGGTGCTGCCCTACGGCGTGTGGACCATCCCCGAGATTGCCACGGTGGGCGAGAGCGAGGACGAGTTGCACGCGCGGGGCGTTCCCTACGAGATCGGCCGGTCGAGTTTCCGGACGAACCCGCGCGGCCAGATCCTCGGTGACACCGATGGTTTCGTGAAGATCGTGTTCCATCGCGAAGACCAGCGAGTACTCGGTGTCACGATCGTGGGGGAGACGGCGTGCGAGCTGATTCACATCGGCATGACCGTCATCGCGTTCGGCGGAACGCTGGACTACTTCATCCAGGCCGCGTTCAACTATCCATCGCTCGCCGATGCCTACAAGTACGCCGCATATGACGGGCTCCAGCGCCTGCAGCGGCGGCACGCTCGGACACCCGGCCTGCCATCGGTGTCACAAGCTGTCGTGCAGGAGTAGCCAGGACGACAACACATCACGGCGCCACGACATCCATCAGCGGACTCGCCGCGTACGCGACGAGCACCTCGTACGCCCGCTCACGCGTCACCAGCCCCCGGGTGAGAATCCCCACCGCGCCAGGGCCGAGCTTCACGTCGTGCGCACCGGTCACCTGATCCATCGCGTGTCCCAGTTCGAGACCGCCGCGCACAAGCTCCGCTACCCGGTGCGGCAGTTCCAGGGATAACGAGCCCCCGATGCCCTGCCGGCCGTGGCGCGACACGATTGCCGCCCATGCGCAGGTGCGAACACCGCCATCAGGCATCGAGATCACCCCTCCCTCGATGCCGATGCCCCAGTCGGCGTCCAGCGCGGTTCGGGCGGCATGCGCGCGCGACAGTGCGCCCCGGATCGTCTCGTCATCTCCCCACGGTTGCTCGCTGACACCGCTCGGGACGCCGATGCCCTCGACACGCGCCCCCGGCGCGAGCTGACCGACCACCGCACGCGCGGCGCCGATTTTCACGGGATTCAGTGAGCCGACGGCAACGAGCCGAATGGCGGCGGTCAAGGTCATCGCACGGTCCGCTCCGAGGGAGGCCGGCGTCAAAGGTAGTTGATGCACCCCGCCCATCGCAGGTTGCCGCCTTCCGCACCGCGCGATATGCTAGGGCCAATGGCGCCCCCCCTCGAGCTCACCACGTCATTGACCGGCCTCGACCAGCGCGAACTCCACGCGTTCGCGTTCGTCGCGGAACGGCTATGGCTCGACTTCGTGAATTCGGACACCACCACGCGCGGACATGACGCGCTCATGGATTTCGAGTCCTTCGTTCGATGGCTCGAGAGTGCCAGGCTGCTCGACGCGGAGCGCGCGGCCACCATGAGGCGCCGCGCGCATCAGCAACCCGCCGGCGCGCTCGCCGTCCTTGCCGACGCGCGGCGGGTGCGCTCCGTCCTTCGCACCCTCGCAGAGCGCGGCGCGGCGCTCCAGGACGTGCGCGCCGAGGCGCTCACCGAGATCAATCGCGTGCTGGGTCGCAGTGCGGGCACTCGCCGACTCGAGTTGCAACGCGACGGAACCTTCGCGCGGTCATTCGTGCCGGTGGGTGACGCCTTCGCCGGTCTCCTCATCCCCATGGTGGAGAGTGCCAGCGACGCGCTCATCCTGGTGGAGCTGGCTCGCGTGCGCCGATGCGCCGATCCACGATGCGGCCGAGTGTTCCAGGACGAAACCAGGAATGGCCGCCGCCGTTGGTGTGACATGGCGACGTGCGGCAACCGCGCCAAGGCCGCGCGGCACCGCATGAAGCTGCATCGGTAGGCGTTCCCACCGTCTGGGCTACGCTGCGACGAACTTTACATACCCCATTTCTTCCGCGTAGCCGCGCAACTCGCGCTGGAGCAGCCGCCGACCGCGGAACAGGCGCGACTTCACCGTGCCCTCCGGAATGCCAAGCACCTCGGCGATTTCCGCATAGCGCAGATCCTGTATGTCGCTCAACACCACCGCGGTGCGATAGTCGGCTGGCAGCGCATCGATGGCGTGCACGATGCTGTCGTCAAGGAACGAGTCGTAGAAGCGACCTTCCGGATCCGCCTCGCCAACCGCGTCCTTCGGCGACCAGCCCGTCTCGCCATCCCCTTCCGATACCTCCCGGGCGTCGATGCGCCGCTTCCGGCTCACGAACGCGTGATAGAGGATCGTGAACAGCCAGGCGCGAATGTTCGTGCCGCGACGATACTGCTCCCAGCGTTCGAAGGCGCGCAGGATCGTGTCCGACACGAGATCCTCCGCGTCGTCACGAGCCCGGGACAGCTTCAACGCAAAGCTGTACAGCGCGTCCAGGTGGACCAGCGCTTCAGCCTCGAAGTGCGCGCGTCGCGCCACTTCGTGTGCCGTTACCATCATCATCCTCCCCTCCCCGCACAATGGATGCGAGGCCCCATGCCTCGCCATCTCGTAGATACGTCGCGATGAACCGCTTCAGATCCTCACCAATGCCTTCCATCACCGCGGCATCACGCTTCACGCGCGTCATCAGCATGCCGCCTTCCAGCGCGGCCACGATGAAGCGGGACAGCCGCGCGGCATCCACGTTCTCCTTCAACTGCGACCGCAATTCCCACAGCAACGACTGCAACTGCCCTGACCACTCGTCGAAGACCTGATCGAGGCGAAGCCGAAAACCCTCGTGCGAATCGGCCAGCTCGCCCGCCAGGTTCCCGAACGGCGATCCGTTGCGTCCGTCCCGCTCCCGCTGCAGCGCCACCAGGGTGTCGATGAAGAGCGTGAGCCGGTCAAACGGCTCGATCATCGGCTCACGGAGGATGGCCAGGCCTCGCTCGGCAAACCGGGAAAACTGCCGCTCGAGCACCTCGTAGCCCAGCGCGTCCTTCGACTTGAAGTAGTGGTAGAAGTGACTCTTCCCACTCAGACCGGCCGCCACGATGAGTTCGTCGACCGACGTATGCGAGAAGCCCTGCTGATTGATGAGCCGCGCAGCGGCGTCGAGTATCGCGGTTCGTCGAGAATTCACTCGGGGAGAATAGGACCGAGCGGTCCTAATGTCAAGACAACACCATAAGTGCATGTGATAATGAATACTTACAGTTTTGTAATGACCGATTATCAAGCAGCAGGACACACCTTTCTCGATGCATTAGGTTTCCGCGCATGACCATCCCTCAACCCCGGCGCGTGGACGTCGTCCGCACGCACCTCGAGATGCGGGACATCAGCACACTCCAACGCCCCCGGACCGTCGGCGACGACGTGACGCTGACGCGTGAGGTCCTCGGCGCGGCTGAATATCGCGCGCTCTACTCCGCGGTCGGCCAGAGCTGGCACTGGCGTGACCGGCTCCAGCTGAGCGACGAAGAACTCGACGCATACTTTGCGTCGGATCACGTGAACCTCTGGCTGCTCCGCGCCGCCGGTGACATCGCGGGCTACTTCGAGCTGCAGCACCACCAGGACGAACGCGTCGAGATCATGTACTTCGGGCTCATGCCCGCGTACATCGGACGCGGACTTGGCGGCTGGCTGCTCACGCGCGCCGTGGAAGAGGCCTTCGCCCTCGGCGCGCCCCGCGTCACGCTGCACACCTGCACGCCCGACGCGCCGGCCGCCCTGCCCAACTACCTCGCGCGCGGTTTCGTCATCGTGCGCGAGGAGACCTATGTAGAGGAGATTCCAGCGAAGGACGCCTGAGCGTTCAACCGGCTTCCACTATCGCGAGCGGCCGCCGCCGCCCCCCGGCTTGCCACCACTGCGCCCTCCCGGTCCACCACGACGCGGTCCCCCGCGTCCGTTGGCCGGCGCCGGCCGATCGCCCGGGCGGCCACCGCGATCTTCCCGCTCTCGCTTGCCCGGACGCCCCGCGGCACCCCGCCCGTCTCGCAAGGCCTTCCTCGCACCATGGCCGAGCCGATCGCGCCGCTCCGCATTCGCCGCCTCGCGCTGCTCGTCACGCTTGCGGTTGAACCGCGCCACTTCGTCGTCCGTCCACGGCGCATCCAGCAGCAGCTGCAACTCCTCGAGCGTTTTCGCGCGCACTTGCCCACGCTGCCCGCGATACACGACGAACCGCACGGGCCGATCGAGCACCGGCACCTCGCCCGCCGTTAAAGTGCGCGCAACCTTTTCCGGCAACTGAAGCCGCGCCACACCAACCGGCGCGCCATTCACCTCTTCCACGTCGTAATCGATCTCCACGTCGCGGTCGCGCACGCTCACGCGCGCGGGCAGTGCGTCGAACTTCGCGCGCTCGGCGCGCGGACTCCACGACTCGAGATCCGCCGCGAGAGCGAGATCGGCCTGCTTGAACTCCGTGAGCGTGTGCACACCGGCCAGACGCCGCTCGTACAGCGTCGCAAGCTCCGGCTGGCTGAGTCGCGGCAACGTGCCACCCGACCGACGCCACGCCATCCGCACTGCGTCGATGATGCCGAGATTGTCCTTCACGGCAAAGTGCCGCGCCTCGCCGCGCGCCAGCGCATCCGCGAGCACCTTCCGCGCCTCGTCCTCGCGTCCCGGCGGAAACTCCTCCACCGCCTCCACCTCGCGTTCCAGCTCGAACCCGAAATATTCGACCCGGCGGCGCAACACGAGGGGAGCCTTCCGCCGCTCCCCGTCATACACCATCGTGGCTTCGTCACCCGTCGCAAACGGCCGGATGACGTCCATGGGCAGCTGCGTGCCCTCGATCGATGCGCGCGGATTGCCGAACTTGTCCGCGAAGTAGCGCAGTTCGCCGGCGATTGCGCCCCAGCTCCCGCACACGCTCGTCTTGCTGACGCGTGCCTCCTCGCCCCACGACGTCTGCTCGTCGATCACCAGGTCGAACGGCATGTACTCGGCGAGAAGCGACGCGAACTGCCGCCGCGTTCCCTCGTGCGCCATGGGCATCTCGACGGGAATCGGCATGCTCAGCCCGCGATACACGCTCGCCATGCCGAGCGCCGCATCCTCGATCGACTTCACGAGGACGCCGCGGCGCTCGGCCCACTCGGCCATCGCTTCCTCCTCGAACAGGTGGCGCGGCAGTCCATAGACCTCGCCCACATATCCCGCAACACGATACGCCTCGGCGTACACGTTGTACGCCGTGAGATGGTCGCTGCCCTGCAGGATCAATCCGTCGAGATCGCGCTCCTCGCGCGTCATGCGATGCAGCGACTCCACTCCGCTCATCACCGACAGGTAGGGCACCAGCGCGTCGTCCGCGTTCACCAGCAGCTCCGCCCATTCGCGCTCGACCGGCATGGCCTCGACGGCGCGGCCATAGCGCGTGAGGCGGCCCTTCTCGATGATGCCCCGGCCCTCGAGAAACTCGGTGGCCCGACGATACGCGATGCGGTCGAGCGGCACCGGCAACTCCAGCTCGTCCGCCGCGACGCCCAGGTCGGCGCACGTGATGGCAACGCGCTCCGAGTCTCCCGCCAGCTGGAACTCCGGCGCCGTGGGCTTCAACGATTTGAAGTCGATGTCGCGATCGCTGAGGATGAACACCCGGCCACCGGCAACGCGCCCGTGCACGCGGCCAGCCATCTGGAGTATCTCGTTCGCTCCCAGGTGCAGCTTGGTGAGCACGTTCTTGCCGCGCTCGACGATGGACGTGAAGCGCGTATCATCGATGACGACGGTATCCAGCCCCTGCACGTTGAGCGCACTCTGCCCCGCCGCCGTCATCGCGAGAAAGTAGGGCTTCTTTTCCTCGCCTTCCAGGAACGGGCGCAACACACGAATCGGTTCGCCACCATGATAATGCGCCGTGTTGATCCTCGGCGCGCGCATGCGAACGTTCTCCGCCGCCTGCTCCACGCCCTTCCGCGTGGGGACGAAGATCGCGACGCCACGCTTCTCCGTGTAGACACGCTGGAGGAACTTGTCATCGAGGAACGTGCCGACATCCTTGCGCACGACCTCCACCTTCGCTGCCTTCTCGGGATCAAAGGCGTAGACCTCCAGCACGTCGGCGCTCTCGAGGTACCGTCGGTAAAACGTCGGATCCACTGTCGCGGACAGCCAGATGAAGCGACAGCCCACGCGCTTGCCCAGCGCCAGGCACAGTTCCAGCTCCGCAGACGTCTGGTGGATTTCATCGACGATGAGCGTATCACCCGGCAGGATGTCGCCATCCTGGAACCAGCGCCGCGCGATGCCTGTCGTCACGATGATGACGTTCCACGTGGGCGTGTCGGGCGTCGCTTCGCGCTCGCGGTTGATGACGCCGACGCGAAGGTCCGTCGTGCCAAGGATCTCTTCGGCGATGGGTCGAATGGCGAGCGTCTTCCCGGAACCCGTGCCGGCGACGATCCCGAATCCCTGCCGCGCACGGGCCAGCTCGCGCACACGCGGCCCGAAATGCTTCTCCAGGTATGTCTCGATGTGGAGGCCCACGGCGAGCTCGATCGTCTCGCATGCGGCGCGGGTCGGTGCGATGACGATGACGCGACCCGTTTGCGGCTCGGACTCGACGAAGGCCTCGCGATCCGGCGGCAGGTATTGATCCCTTACTTCGCGCATGACGCCACGTCAGGGCTTCTTCTTGTCCTCTCCGAATTTCCTGACCATGGGGAGGTCCTTGTCGTCGCTTTTCCTGCCTTTGTCCACGAAGTCATCACCAAAGATAACCTTTCCGTTGGTCGGCTTGTCGTGGACGGCGGTCCGGCAATCCGTGGGCGCGGGTTGTTGACGGGCCGGCACCTTGTCGAGCCATATGCGGCACATGCCTGGCGGCGGGCGAAAGCCCTTCAAAACCGAGTCGGCGCGCGCCGGCTGGGCTTGCTGAGCTCCAGCGACTCCCGCGAGGCCGGCCCACATGGCAATCGTGTAAAGGACGTATCGAGTCGTCATGCTATTCCCTCTGGTGTCGCGCGCACGTCACGCGTCGCCGAGTATGAAGGCAGGGAGGATGCCATGTCCTGACGATGCGGAAAAAATACTCAAAGTCAAGCGACAGCAACGAGTTACAGCGATGCGCGGACCGCGCCGGCGGAGCGTGTGGAAACGTTTGTGTCCATGACGCGAGACACCATCGTCCCCTCCGCGAACGCGGTACACCGTGCCATACCCCTAATCCCCGAAGCTGATCCCCGACGCCCGCGCCGTCTGCACCAGATCGTGCGTCACATCCACTCGCTTGGGCTCCCGCAGGCATTCCTCGATGGGAACCGTGACGATGTGAGGAGTCTGCAGCGCCACCATGTGGCCCCACTTCTCCTCGGCCACCGCGCGGACCGCAGCGCCGCCGAAGCGCGTGGCGAGCAGGCGGTCATATCCCGTGGGCATTCCGCCCCGCTGGAGGTGGCCCAGCACGAGCGACCGTGTCTCCTTGCCGGTGATCACCTGTATTTCTCGCGCGATGATGTCGGCCATCCCGCCGACCCGCCGCGCCTGCCCCGGAAGCGACTCGCCCAGCTTGTGCGACTCACCGCCCACGGGAAATGCGCCTTCCGCGACGACGACAATGGAGAAGTGGCGCCCACCGGCGTCACGCGCGATGATCTTTTCGCACACCTTGCCGATGTCGTACGGAATCTCGGGAATGAGGATCACGTCGGCGGTACCGGCCACGCCCGAGTGCAGCGCGATGAAGCCCGCATCGCGACCCATGACCTCCATCACGAGCACGCGATCGTGACTCTCGGCCGTGGTGTGCAGCTTGTCGATTGCCTCGATCGCCGTGTTCACCGCGGTGTCGAACCCGAATGTCGTCACCGTGCCGCTCACATCGTTGTCGATCGTCTTCGGCACGCCGATGATCTTCATGCCCTTCCGGCACAGCTGCAGGGCGATGTCCAGCGACCCATCACCGCCAATGGAGATCACGGCATCGATGCCCATGCGCTTGGCGTTGGCGATCAATTCGTCGGAACGGTCCTCCGGGATGTAGCTGCCGTCGGGCTGCTTGCGCGGATAGCAGAATGGATTGCCGCGATTCGTTGCGCGCAGGATGGTACCACCCAGGTGCGCGATGCCGCGCACCGACTCCTTGGTGAGTGGAACGACCTCGTCTTCTCCAAGCAATCCCGCGTAGCCGCGCTTGATGCCGACCACCTCCCAGCCCCGGTTGATTGCGGTGAGCACGGCGGCACGGATGACCGCGTTGAGGCCGGGGGCGTCTCCGCCACCCGTCGAAAGGGCAATGCGCATCGAGGTCAGTTGCGGGATCGGGTGAAGAAGAGTGGCGCACCATGGGCGAGTGCGCCCGGACGACGCGCTGGCCCAGCAGTCGTCACCATGGGGAGACGATCAGGCCGGCCGCTGCAGGAGTGCGAGTATCTCGCCCTGCGCCGCATGTCGGCCCACCTTGGACTTCTCGTAGACGGGAGTCCCGTCGCGGACCACTTCAAATCGTCCCCCGGAACTCGGAATCATCGTAAGCTCCGCGTCCGGGAAATGCGCAAGAATCTCGGCCGCCAGACTGGTGGCCCGGGACTCGTAGTTTCAAAAGGTGCAGTACTCGATGGAAACTTTCATGACACTCGTCAGCTGGGTCTGGTGAAAATATAGCGAATTCGCCGCGCGGCGGGTGTCGCAGCTTCGCTGCCGAGAGGCTGCCGCTAGCGGGAAGGCACAGGCACATTGGCCATGCCCGCGAGCTGCCGCAGCAGGGTGTCCTGGCGCGCGACGGTGAGACGCAGCGAATCGATCTGCTCATGCATCGCCGCGGCCTCCTGCCGGGCGGCATTCAGCTCGTCGCCCACCTGGCGCATTTGCTCCGCCATGCTCGCGTCCGCAGCGGGATTGCGGCACGATGCGAGACTCACGAGCACCAGCACGACTGCGGTCCACCGCAAAGGGTTGGGCGACATGGCACACGATGGCTTGAGCGACCTGCAGGCAATCTCCCAATCAAAGATGCCCGGTTACGGCAGATTGGGCCAGCACGTCGTCCCGCAGTGTACTGCCGCGTCGTGCAGCAATTCGGTGCGGTGGATCGCGTCGCTCCACCTATCGTGCTCTCATGACATCGGCATCGTACACCCACCGCCATGCTCACACTCTCATCGAGTTGGTGATCACCATGGCGATCCTGTCGGTCGCATGCCTCACCGGGCTGCATGCGCTACGGGCCAGCCTGGACAACATTGCGACCCGGGATGCGGTGCGCGCGGCCGGCGCACTCGTGACCCGTGCCCGGGAGGAGGCGGTTGCACTGCACACCCCGGTCAGCGTGAGGATCGACACGGCCACCGCCACGCTTCACCTGATGTCCCGCGCTGGCACGATGGGCCGACTGGCCCTGGGCTCGCTCCACGGCGTTGCGCTGGCAACCACGCGAGACTCCATCAGCTTCGACGCACGCGGCCTCGGGTACGGCGCCGCCAACTTCACCCTCGTGGCCAGGCGTGGCCTTGCTGCCGACACACTCGTCGTCTCCCGGCTCGGACGAGTGCGCGACTGACCGCTGTCGTCAGTCCCCGATGTCGTGAATTAAAAGTTCGTGGACTGAGAATTGTTCTCCTGACCACGAGCAGTCCCGTGCATGACAATACTGTCTCAACACTTCCGACTCACGACGCTAGTCCGCCGCCACCGTACCGAAATCGAAGCCCGGCACCGAGATGCGGGGAATGGGCTTGCCGATCATCCGCTCGATCGTGCGCACCATCCCGATTTCATCGGGCGACATGAACGTGTACGCATCGCCCTCCTTGGCCGCACGACCGGTGCGCCCGATCCGGTGCACATAGTCCTCGGCCTGCTGCGGCACGTCGTAGTTGATCACGTGGGTAATGCCGGAGATGTCGAGCCCGCGCTGGGCGATGTCCGTGGCCACGAGCACGCTGATCTTGCCGTCCTTGAATTCCTGGAGCGCCTTGGTGCGCTGCGACTGCGACTTGTCCGCGTGCATTGCGGTGGCCGTCACGCCCGCCTTTTCCAGGTCGCGCACGATACGGTCGGCCCCATGCTTGGTGCGCGAAAAGATGAGCACCGAATCGTGGACGCTGCCCGTGAGCAGTTCCACGAGGAGCGCATTCTTCTTCTCCCGCGGCACGGGATACACCGCGTGCGTCACCGTGCTCGCCGCCGCGGAGCGCACTCCTACCTGCACCACGATCGGCTTGCGCAGGTACTTGCGCGCGAGTGCCTCCACTTCGGGCGGCATCGTCGCGCTGAAGAGCAGCGTCTGGCGGTACGCGGGAACCTGATCGACAATGCGGTTGATCTGCGGCGCAAAGCCCATGTCGAGCATGCGATCCGCCTCGTCGAGCACCAGCACCTCGAGATCATCGAACACCACGTTCTGGCGATCGAGATGGTCGATCAGCCGGCCCGGCGTCGCAACCACCACGTCCACGCCCTCGCGCAGTCGCCGCTCCTGCGGATCCAGCGGCACGCCACCATACACCGCGATCACGGAGATCTCCCCATGCCGCGCGTACTTCCGGAAGCTCTCTTCCACCTGCACGCACAACTCGCGCGTCGGGGTGAGGATCAGCGCCCGCGTGCGTCGCGGACCATCGATGAGCCGCTCGATGATGGGCAGGGTGAACGCGGCCGTCTTGCCCGTACCCGTCTGCGCCAGGCCCATGATGTCACGCCCATTCAGCGCGAGCGGAATCGCGTCGCGTTGAATCGGGGTGGGGACCGAATATCCCGCATCCCGAATGGCGTCGAGGATGGTGGGATGCAGGTTCAGGTCGGCGAACGAGATCGTTCGTTCCGCGCTCGGCACATCGGCCGGCGAGCGGGTCGGGAGGGGATGCTGTTTGTCGGTCATGCGTCCTGATGCGTCGCGCCGGGGCCGCGATCCCGGGAATTCCGGGACCGGCGCATGCACCGGACTCGCGCGGCCTCGCCGCGATCAACCGATGCGGTTGATAAGGAGCGATCGCGGATCGATCGCATGGGTTGTCGGCTGCAAGTTAAGCGATTGCTGGGCTGGCGGGTAGCTGGCGCTTCGGTGGCGGTACGTGTCCCGGGCCGCTCCGCCGACAGCGACCAGCATTCAATGCAGGAATGCCAGCACCATTTCCACCACCTCCGAGGCACGCTCCTCATTCACGGCGTGCCCTCCGTTCTCCACCATGCGTACCTGCAATCGAGCACCGAGCTCGCGCAATTGCGCCACATACCCAGGGGCATCACGCACCAGCGAATCCTTCGTTCCCAGCACCACGAGCACATCCTTGCCCAGGACGCTCATGCGTTGCGCCATGTCGTGTGCCGCCGGACGCGTCCAGCGGAATTCGTGCACCAGGAGGCGCATGGCGCGTGCGTAGGACGGATACTGCGACGGCGCCCAGTATTCGTCCTCATCGCGACGCGTGATGCGCGACGGATCGCCATACACCATCCGATGGGTACGCGCGATGACCCAGCGCGCCACCAAATGCGGCAGCAGCGCGTCCACGAACGACGGGCTCAGCATGCGCCCCAGCCGCTGCAGGCGAACGCGCCCAAAACACGCCGGATTCACGAGTATCGCCCGGTCGATGCGCGACGACTGCTCCATCGCGAGCTCGAGGGCGATGGTCCCCGCCATCGACTGCGCCACGACGTCCGTCGTCGCAACACCCTCCGCATCGAGCAGCTCGCGCACCACCGACATCAGGGCTTCCAGCCGGTAGGCCTGCGCCGCTTCCGGCTTGTCGGATAATCCATGGCCCGGCAGGTCAATGGCTATCACGCGGCGGCCCGCAGCGGCCAGCGGCGCAAACCAGTCGCGCCACATGTAGATCGATGCGCCCCACCCGTGCAGGAGCAGCACGGGTGGATGCGTGCGCTCGCCGGCCTCTGCCACGCGCAGGCGCAAGCCGCTCGCCAGCGTCACCAGGCGAGTGTGCACATACGACGACCCGGCGGGAAACATCTCCGCCGGGTCCAGCCGACCACCAAGCCGCGGCTCCGTGCCGCCCACCGGCGCGATCAGATGATCTCGATCGTGCGGCCTGTCAGCCGCGCGATGAGGCCGAGGCGGAAGGTGATGTCCGTCCACCGCTCCTCGCCGGCGTGCTGCTCCTCCAGTGGATAGGTCGCCCACGCGTGCGCGTTGGTGGTCCTTGCGATGGACATGCCCTTGTGCGGATGCCAGATCCCTTCGCGATCGCGGTCTTCGAGACAGCGCTCGAACAGCTTCGACCAGTTTTCATTTCGCTTGAGGAAGCCGAGGCGCGCCATCAGCTCCAGCCAGTAGAGCGCGAGTGGAACGTCCGCATCCAGCGCGTTGCGATGCGGCAGGTAGTCGCCGAGCACCATGTGAGGCACCGGCAACACCTGCTTGCCGCAGAGCTGCACTGCTTCCTGCCGCGGTTGCGGCTGGATGAGATGCTGGTACAACGCGTCCATCTCACGGTGATGCTCTGCACGGAACAGTGGCATGTACGCCAGCATCGCCACGGCAAAGATCGACGGCGGGCACGCCTCGGCCGCGAGCATGTGTTGATTGCCCTGGCGGATGAACGGCTTCTGGGCCAATGGAGAACGAAGGTAGTCCGCCATTCGCGTGAGAATCCGTCGGGCCGCACCGCGCAGCCGCGGATCACCCTCATACCCCGCTTGTGCGAGCGTAGCCGCCGCGGCTTCCCGCAACAACGCGCGACCTCGACGCACGGCGTCTTCGTCCGGAGAATGCTTCCCCGCGAGTTCGAACAGGAAGGACGGGTCGTCATCCTCCGCGAGCAGCCGGAAGAGCACTCGCCGGGCGTGCACGAGTGGCGGCGTGTCCTTGTTCCATCCCCATTCCATCAACCGTCGCACGGCGGGTATCGTACCGACGCCCTCGAAATGCTCCGCTCGGGCCGAGGGAACGGAGAGCATACCGCCACCCCAGGTTCCGTCGGGTGCCTGTTGGACAGCCAACAGCACGGCCGGTTTGTATGTAAAGGGTAGTGCGGCCACCTTCTCCGCATCCGCGGCCGTCATCCGCGCCACCTCGGTGAGGGCACGGTAGCGAATGGGAGGGGCGGCGTTGGCGAGTAGCCAGTCCAGGGGAAAGCGGACGGGACTCGCCGGCGGTGGCGGCGGCGCTGGAATCGCAGGCGCCGAAGGAGCCGCAGGTACCGGGGCGGTGGCCGCGGTTGTTGCGGAGGATGCGCTGTTCGAGGGCGACGGCAGGGTCACGTAGGGACTCGCGGAGCTAGCAGGCAGGCCCGGATCGTTTTGCGACACGGGACGGAACGGCTTCAGGAAGGGCGGGTAAGCATAGCAGATTTGTATCCGCACGCTAGAGGGGAAAGCACAAGTTACAGCATATCAACAAGTTAGGAAACTGTGCACGTCAATCATTCCACTCACGGAGTTCGCACCATGAAGGCACTTCGCATTGCGGCGCTCGGCGTCGCGCTCGTTGTCGGTAGCTCAGTCACTGCCAGTGCGCAGGGCGGCGGGATGGGTGGCCGCGGCGGTCGTGGCACCATGCTCATGATCGGCATCGACAGCACACTCTCCCCGGATCAGAAGGCCAAGGTTGCCGAAGTCATGGCCAAGTATGCGCCGGAGCAGCAGGTCATTCGCGACATGATGGCAACGGATCGCGAAGGCGCGATGAAGAAGCGCATGGAATTGTCCGGCAAGATGAACCCGGAGATTCGCGCAATCCTGTCGGCCGCCCAGCAGGCCGTGTTCGACAAGAACATGGAAGAGATGGCCAAGCGCATGAGCATGCCGCGTCCGGCTCCGCCGACGTCCTGAGTCGGCACATCACTCGATG
>JACMOE010000370.1 GCA_014378185.1 Gemmatimonadaceae bacterium
CTGCTTGGTACGGTCACCGGCACGGCGGGTGGCGTGGTGCGTGATGTGCTGAGCGCTGAAGTACCGCTCCTCTTTCGCGGCGGTAACCTGTACGCCAGCGCCGCTGTTGCCGGCACCACTGCCTACTTCCTGCTGGAAGCCGCCGGTCTGTCGAGGGGCTTCGCATCGCAGGCCGGCATGGTTGTCTGTGCCGCGCTGCGATTCTCCGCTATCTGGTGGGGACTGAACCTGCCCGTTTTCACCATCGTCGAGGAGCGGGCGAGCCCGCCGGAGTAGCAGCTGATGCACCACATCGCAGGGAGGAACCCGACATGACGATCGCGTCCGCATTCATCGAGCGCTCGCGCCACTATCTGGCGTATGAGTACCCCACGAAGATCGAGCGCTGCCTCGCATCCCTGCCAACCGATGCCATGTGGCGTCGCACGGGAGACGGATCCAACAGCATTGGCAACCTGCTGCTCCACCTGGAGGGCAACGTGAGGCAGTGGCTGGTGAGCAGCGTGGGTGGTGCACCCGACCACCGCGAACGCTCCGCGGAGTTTGCGGCCCGGGAGGGTGCCGACGCCCGGACGCTTTTTGCCGCGCTGTCGGCCACGCTGCTGGACGCAGACGCCGTTCTCGCCAGCCTCACGCCAGACGACCTCCTCACGAACCGCGTCATTCAGGGGCGGGACGTGACCGTGCTCGACGCGGTGTACCACGTGGTGGAGCATTTCGCCCTGCACACGGGCCAGGTCATCCTCCTGACCAAGGCCTACGAGCCCGGCAGCATCCGGTTCTACGAGGACGCGGGCGGACTTGCCACGCCCCGTTGGCCGACGGAGGGTGGCCGGTTGTGATCAGTAGATGTAGACCTTCGTGCCCACGGGCACGTTGTCGTACAGCCACTCGATGTCCTCATCGTGCAGGCGCACGCAGCCGTGCGTCACCGCCGCACCGATGGACTTGGCGTACGGGGTGCCATGCAGCAGGTATCCGTCGCCGAGGTCGAGACGGAAATGTCCGAGCTCACCGGTGATCTGGCGATGCTTTGTGCCTGACGGCGGGATGAACAACGTGTTGTCGAACACGATGTGCTCATCCAGGATCATTGGCTGGAACTCCGTGGTTCCGGGCGCAATGATACCTACCTCGTCGCCCTTCACCGTCAATCGCGTGCCGTCCTTCAGCTTCACCGGCCGGCCGCGCTGCAGGGAGGCGAGCTTGAGGTGGTGCTCGAGCGCGACTTCAGCAAAGTGCCATTCAGGCGGTGTCCAGACGGGATCCTTTTCCTTGCCGCGTACCGTGCGAGTGCCGCGCGGCGTCTCGAAGCGCCACACGCGTCCGCCGTACTCCAGGGTCGCGTTCATTGCGGTGGCAACCGGCGCCGTGCGAAGCGTGTCGCCGTGGTCGATGACGCGGAGCGTCTTGGCGAAGACGTCCACGACCACCCGATAACCTTCGGACCTGTGGGCAACGGTGCGGGCGTTTTCCCACGACAGGCTGTCCTTGCGCGACTTGAAGGACCGTGCCGTGGTGACCGCCGCCGTGGCTACGACGTCGGCGCCTGCCACCGAGTCGGTGACGGTGACTGAATCCGCCGGCGTCTCGTCACTGCGCCGCGCAATCTTGCGCAGCAGGGACACGAACCAGTTGTGGCCGGTCCGCTGGGCCTCGGCGGAGTCGGCGGTGGCACGCGCGCGCACGCCTGTTGTGTCGAGGCTGCGGCCGTTGTCCTGGGCACCTGCGGTCGCAGCCATCGCGACCAGCAACAGCACGCTCGTGGGCCATCTGTTCATCATGTATCGGGGCATAAGACCAAATAATACACTGCGGGGGGCGTGAAGTTTCACGCCCCCCGCAGTGTGCACATCGTGCGCCGGGTGTTTAGTAGAACTTCAGGCCGGCGGTGATCGGAAAGTAGTGCGAATTACCATTGGTGGTATTGATGGTCGTGTACTTCGACTCGACGTAGAAGTGCAGGTCGAACGCCGTAAAGTCGAGGCCGGCACCAGCGTTGTAGTTGTAGAACAGCGTCTTGTCGCCGCGGAAGTTCGCTGCGGTGGACGTCGTCGACAACAGAAGGCCAGGATAGGCCAGGTACGTATCTCCACCAGCCGTCACGGTCTTGCCATCAGTGTTCACGTACGGAAGGAAATCCGTGAACTTGTCCAGACCACCGCCACCCATGAAGTACAGCACGGGATTCAGGTGGCTCGTGCGATCCAGCGGAAAGCGCAGCGTGAGGTCGGCGTTCCCCTCGTACAGACGCGGGCTGGGGCACTGTGGGCAATTGGTGTTGCGATGTCCGAAGAAGTTCGCGAGCCCGTCGATACGGATACCAATGGCGCCGTTCATCGGATAGTAGCCGAGCTGACCCTGCACGCTCGGACCGTCCTTCGTCGAATTGCGCCAGTCGTTCATCGGAACTGCCACACCGCCGCCGAGTGCGAAGTACACCCCCGGGAGCCGCTGAATCGGCAGCATCTGCATCTGCATGACCGTGTCCGGACGCATCCGGACCGTGACTGTATCCGTCCGGCCCATCATCATGACCGTATCCGGCTTGGTCCGGATGTACACCGTATCAGGCTTGGCCATCTCCATCGGCGGTGCATCCTTACGCACCGGGATGCGGGTCTGCGACTTCGCCTGTGCAGATGCCGTCTCGGCTCCGCCGAATGTAATGGCGGCCGAGAGGCCGAGCGCACTCAACACAAAGTTCCTGGTTTTCATCCTTATCCTCCGTCGCCGTCGCCCTATGATCTCGTTCCCCGCGGGCGAGGTTGCGGGTGCGACGAGGGTCGTCGCAGTTCTGCCGGACTGGGGAATGGCAGACCTCGTGCCGCGGCGTGCGAAATCGCCCAGAAATCCGAAAAAAGTTTCGGGCCACAAATCCGTGTCCTCCGTCACACTGGCTGGCCGAGCCCGGTTTCTGGATGGTGCGATGCCCCTCCGTTGCAATCCCGCCTGCCACCCATAGGCAAATTCCGCCCGCTGCCGAGCGCTGGGCGAGCCTTCCTGCCCCCCGGTCACGGAGTATCTTGCATCGAACTCTTCCCCCCGCTCGCCCTCATGCCGAATCGCCTCA
>JACMOE010000371.1 GCA_014378185.1 Gemmatimonadaceae bacterium
ATCGGACACTGACGTCAGCCCTCTGCCTTCGGAAGTCCGATATCAGATCGGTGCACTGGAATTCAAGGATCAAGCGACCTGAGAAATCCGGCAAACGGTTCCTTCCATACCTCGGCCAGCGTGTGCGTCCCATGCCCGCGCGTTGTCGGTCCGATGGGGATCAGCACGAAGCGGCCCGTGGGAACGCGCGTGATGAGCCGCTCCATGATGCCCAGTTCCGGCGGATTCACCTGGTCGTCGGCGGAATTGATCGCGAGCAATGGCGCGCGGATGCGCGAGAGCCTCGGCTCGGGGTTGTAATTGCGCGACGCATTGAAGGCGTACAGAAAGTCATTCGCATCGGTGTTCCGCATTCGCGCGTCGAGGAAACGCCTGATCACCGCGTCAGCGGAATCGCGGGTGGGTGCATCGTGCTGCTGCACCAGCGGCGCGCTCGTCATGATGTACAGCATCTGGAGCGCACCGCGCAGACCGGCCGGCGGTGCGCTGTACTCGCCGTCCATCCATGCCGGATCGGTGCGGATGTCGTCCATCGCCATCGTGCGAATCATGCGATTGCGACCGGCGATCGCGGTGGGCACGCTCGCCAGCGGCACCACGGCGTCCATGAAGTCCGGGTAGCGTTCAGCAAACACCCAACTGTGCATGCCACCCATGGAGGTGCCCATCACGAGGCGCAGGTGGGCCACGCCCAGCTTCTCGGTGAGCAACCGGTGGTGGGCGTCCACCATGTCGTCGTAGTCATAATGCGGGAAGCGCGCATGCAGCCCCTGGCTGGGCCGGCTCGACTGGCCGTGGCCGATGGCGTCGGGCAGGATCACGTAGAAGCGACTGGTGTCGAGTGGCTGGCCGGCACCGAAGAGCACGTTGGCGAACACGGGAGACAGGAACTGCGTGCCCGTTCCCGTGGTGCCATGCATGATGAGCACCGCATTGCGCACGACGCCAGCGGCATCGCGCCGAGGCTGACCCAGCGTGCGGTAGTGCAACGAGAGGGTGGGGAGCGTTTCGCCACTCGCGAAGCGGAAGTCGCGGATGACGTAATCGCCCTCGACCACGGCGGAGGTGCGCGGGGCCTGTGCCCAGCCGGCGCACGGCATGGCAAGCGACAGGACGAGAAGGCATCGAGTGATCATGCCGTCAACATGCCGGGTTTGGCGGCGCACAACAAGCCGCGCTCGCAACCCGCTGCCAATGAGAGCGGCTCAGCGGCGCTCGAGCGACCGTCGCTCGAAAATCACCGTCGGCTCGCTTCCGGCAGGCGCGAGCATGAGGGCCGGGTGCCAGCCCGCGAACGGGAGCAGGCCCGCGAGCGTGGCCGACGCGCGGTTCATGAACAGGTCGAATCCGGGGGCCGCCTCGAGAAACTCCAGCACGGAGCCATCCCTGAGATCGACGCCGAGTCGCGCGCCGCTGGTGGCGTCGGTGGCTGTCCGGTACGCGCGCAGCCGCTGGATGTCCGCCCATCGCGCGGCGGCGATGCAGCGTCCTCCCTTCCAGAGAGCGAATCCCGCGGCCACCACCACGATGCGGCCGAGATCGTCGGCAGCCGGCGTGGCCTTCACGCGCTGGCGAAGCCTGGTCGCACGCGCACGTGCGCAGCGGACGGATCCAGGATGACCGCCGCGATGCCCTCGTACGCGATGACGGTGCGGTAGGTCTCCCTGGCGGCGGTACCCGCGCTGGAGTCGACGTCGCCGAAGTGCGGGCGTTCGTGCGCCAGGTCACCCTTGGTGATGTACGTCTCGAGGGTCACGGTGCCGGAACCCACCTCGACGACGGAGCGTACACGATGGGCGTGCCCGCTCAGCAGCTGGACCTCGACGATGGGATGGCCGCCGGCCGCCTCGACATCGCGGAGGAGGGTCGTGCGAAAGTAGCTCTCGTCGAACATGGATGATCGCGGGTGAGGGAAATGGAATCGCATCGCGGCGCTATCTTGACGGCATGCCACGCCTGCCCAACTGGGTACCGCGCAATCCGGGCTGCGGGTGCCTGCTGCTGCTCTTCGTCGCCATCGCCGCGCTGCTCCTGTACGGCGACGGCTGATAGTGCGCTGGCGGCCATGCCGGAGAAGTTAATCCGGCCGCGCAACGGCGTGGGCGCGCTGGCTGAAGAGGCACTGCATCGTACCCGGAAGCGGTCTGGGCACCGTGACGTGACCTTCCATCACGGCACCAGGGGTGGCGGCGGCAAGGGTGCTGGAATGCCGATCGACTCACCCGGCGGAAGCTTCCGCGTGCGGCCGTACGCTGACCGCGCCAGCGCGAACTGATCCGCTCGCGACTGCCACAGCTGGATCGCGAGATCGTATTTCGTCAACACGTTGTGAATCCAGTACGGCCGATTCTCGCGCAGCCAGGCGGCCTCGTACAGGTCGCGTGTCAACGCATACCCATCGCGCAGGTCCTGCATCCTTCCGTTGATCCCGGAAATCTCGCTCAGCTCGTGGCCCGCATCCCGGCGCGAGGTGTCCGCCGCATTGGCATAGGCGCGACGAATGTCGTCCGCGATCTGGAACTTCATGCCGATGAGGTCGAGCCGGCGGGCGCCGAGTTCCATCGCATCCAGGGCGGTGCCATTCACCACCGTGCCCGCATTCCGCATCTGCGCCGTGTACACCAGTGCCGACTCCGCGGCCACGCGCAGGTCGTGCGAGTAGTTGCGGATCTTCTCGGCAGAGATCACGCCGTCGGCGCTGAAGGGATCGCGCCAGAACAGCGCGTCGCTTCCCTCGCCGAGCCCGGCCTTCTGGAGCGTTGCATGTGCGGCCATCAGCAACCGCTCGGCCGCATCCGCGCGGCCAGTGGTATCGCGGTAGAAGGCGCGGCCGAACGACTGCTGAAAACGCTCGATGCTGCCCTCGCCGGGCTGCCAGGCAGCGGCGGCACCAAACAGCACGCCGGACCACGTCTGGTCGAAGATGGACTCGCCGTCGTCATCCCACGTGGTATTCAGCATGCCGACAGCGCCTAGTCGCTGGCCATCGCGCACGAAGTTGCGGATGTTGGTGAAGGCGATGTTGTTGTTGGGATACACGCGATTCCAGC
>JACMOE010000372.1 GCA_014378185.1 Gemmatimonadaceae bacterium
CGCGGGAGAGTAGGCCATCGCCGGCACCTTTCAGAAACGCCCTCGAGCGCTCCGCGCTCGGGGGCGTTTCGTCTGTCAGACTGTCCGACCCCCGGCGTTGGCCACGCTCTTGCTTCGGCCACATGCATGCGAATCCCCACACCTGCCCTCTCCGACTCCGAGAGCGCGGTCACCGCCGGCGCACGGCTGCTGCAGCACGAACACGCCAGTCGCAAAAGCGCTGAACGCTTCGCCGCCGCAGCGCTCGAGACCCTGCTCAACGCCATCGATGCCAACGATGCCGAGACGGGGGCCCATGTCCGGCGCGTGGCGAACTATGCACTCATCATCGCGGACGAACTGGCGCTCGACGAGCGGACCCAGCGCACCGTCGAACGCGTCGCCCTCTTTCACGACATCGGCAAGATCCACGAGGCGCTGTTCGACATCATCCACGACCACCGCGAGCTCACGCCCGCCGAGCGTCGTGAAATTCTCACGCATCCCCAGCGCGGCGCGGATGTGCTCTCCCCGCTGAATGGATTCTACCCGGAATTGCCGGAAGGTGTGCTCGCGCACCACGAGCGATGGAACGGCACCGGCTACCCACGGCAGCTGAAGGGACGCCACATCCCACTCTCCGCGCGCATCGTGGCGATCGCCGACACGTTCGACGCAATCACCTTTCACCGCCGGTACAGCCGCAGCCGAAGCGTCACCATCGCGCGCGACATCATCAGCGAAGGGCGCGAGACCCTGTTCGATCCGGAACTCGTCGACCTGTTCGTGATGCCACCCGTATTTGCCCGCATCTCCGCCACCGCACGCGAGGTGTCGAAGTGGACGGTACCCGTGCACCAGCGGCGGACCGGCCAGGACGAGACGAACGTGCCGGACATCAGCTTTCGATGGCGTCCTGGGCGTCGCGGAGCGCGCGGGCGGCCTGCGTCGGATTCCTCGCGGCAAAGAGAGCGCTGATCACGGCGAGCCCGCTGGCGCCGGCGCGCATGATTGCACCGGCATTCTCCGCCGACACACCACCAACGGCCACCGCCGGCAGGCCACACTGTCCAGCGAGGTCGGCAAAGCGCGCGATGCCGATGGCTGTACCCCCGGCGGCCGTGCCGCCGACACCGAGCACCGGCCCGATGGCCACATAGTCGGCGCCGTGCGCGCGGGCAACCTCGGCATCATCGCCAACGGACACCCCGATGATGAAGTCCGCCGGGACGATGCGACGAACTATCCCCGGGGCCATGTCCTCCCAACCGAGGTGCACCCCCTGGGCGCCTGCGGCCATCGCCACGTCGGCTCGCGCGCTGACGATGAGCGGAATGCCTGGCGCTGCGGCCCGCAGGGTGCGAGCGACTTCGACCAGCGTGCGGGGCGACTCCTCACACAGGCGCAGCTGAATCATCGTGACGCCCCCCTGCACAGCCAACCGCGCGCGGGCGCCGAGCCCCTCGATGCCGTCGCGCAGGGAATCGGTGATCGCGATGAGTCGCAGCGCTGACGGATCCCACCGCGCCGCGGTGTCCACTAGCGTTTCTGCGGCGCGACAGGGATGGCGGGCAGGGCCCGCGGCGACGACACCGATCCAGGCAACACGCTGGCTGGCGCGCCGCGCGTCGTATCATGCCGACCGACGGCAACGGAATCCCATTCGCGCCGCGCGCGCTTCACCGCCTCCGAATGCGCGGCAAAGTCCTTCGTGAACTCGTGATGCCCGTCCGGGTGCGCGACGAAGTACAGGTACGGCACGTTGGCGGGGGCAAGCGCGGCGAGAATCGATGGCTTGCCCGGCGACGCGATGGGCCCGGGGGGCAAGCCCTTGATGCGATACGTGTTGTAGGGCGAGTCGATCGCGAGGTCCTTGTAGTAGACGCGGGCGACATGATGGCCGATGGCGTACTGCACGGTGGGATCCGCCTGCAGGCGCATGCCGGCCTTGATGCGGTTGAGGTAGACGGCGGCGATGACCGCCCGCTCCTCGGGCAGTCGCGCCTCCTTTTCGACGATGGCGGCGAGCGCCATGACGTCGTTGCGACTGAGCGCGCGCGACTGGAGCACGGAATCCCACGCTGGCTGCCACACCTGCTGGAACCGTCCCACCATGAGCGCAATGGCGCCGCGCGGCGTAGTACCGTCTGGAAAGACGTAGGTGTCGGGAAAGAGGTAGCCCTCGAGCGTCGGTGTCGGCACGTCCAGCACGTGCAGGAGCGCGGTGTCTCGCACGGCCGCCTGTACCGAATCCACCGGCGCGTTCAACACGCGGGCGAGCTGCGGCACGATCTGCTCCAGCGACCACCCTTCCGGGATGGTGATGCGCCGCTCGACGCTCTTGCCGCCGTGCAGCACGTCGAGGACCTCGGCCCACGAGAGGCGCGGGCTGATGACGTACGTACCGGCCTTGATGGACCGATCGCGGCCGCGAATCATGGCGTAGAAACGGAATGCCGTGGCATTGCGCACGATGTGCGCGCTGGCGAGCGACTCCGCCGCAACGCGCAGGTTGGCGCCGCGCGGAACCACGACGCGAACGTCCCTGGTGTTGACGTCGCGGCAGGCCAGCGCGAGGAACAGGAGCAGCAAGGGAGCAACGGCACGAGTACGTCCGTCTCTCATTCTGCGATTCCGGTCACGAGTGGCAGGTCCTGCATGCGCATCGCCTGCTGGAGCAGCACAGTGGCCGCGAGCGCATCAACGTCGGCCTTCCGGCCACGCGTGCTGCCCCCCATGTCGCGCACGGCACGCAGCGCGACGGCCGTGGTGAAGCGCTCGTCGAGCAGCGCAACGGGAAGCGACGTGCGGTGCGCGAGCTCGGCCGCGACGCGGCGGCACTCGAGCGACCGTGGGGTGTCGTCGCCCTCCCCATCGAGCGGCAGCCCCATCACGATGCCCCTGGCCTCGAGCGACACGGTGCGTCTCACCAACTCGGCGATGGGCGCACGCTTGCCGATGCGTCGCTCGATGGCGCCGGCGGGCGAGGCGATCGTGCCAGTGGGATCGCTGATGGCCAGGCCGATCCGTCGCTCGCCCCAGTCGATCGCCATCCACCGGCCACGCGGCGTCGGGCCGTCCGTCATCCCTCGCGCATCTGCACGAAGAATTCCTTGTTGTTCTTCGAACGCGACATCTGCTTGAGCAGGAATTCGATTGCCTCTGGTTCCGGCATGTCGGCCAGGAACGTGCGCAACAGCGTTACGCGATTGAGCTCTTCGGGAGTGAAGAGCAATTCTTCCTTGCGCGTTCCGGACCGATTGATGTCGATGGCGGGATAGATGCGACGCTCGGCGATCTCGCGCGCGAGCACGAGCTCCATGTTGCCCGTGCCCTTGAACTCCTCGAAGATCATCTCATCGGCGCGCGAGCCGGTTTCGATGAGGGCAGTGGCGATGATCGTGAGCGAGCCGCCGTCGGCCACGTTGCGCGCGGCGCCGAAGAACTTCTTCGGCCTTTCCATGGCCTTGGCGTCGAGACCGCCGGACATGATCTTGCCGCCGCTGGGGATGACGGAATTGTGCGCGCGGGCGAGGCGGGTGATGGAATCCAGCAGGATGACCACGTCGCGGCCCGACTCCACCAGCCGCTTTGCCTTCTCGATGACCATGTCGGCCACCTGCACGTGGCGCGTTGCTTCCTCGTCGAAGGTGGAGCTGATGACTTCACCCTTGACGTGCTTCTGCATGTCCGTCACTTCTTCCGGCCGCTCGTCGATGAGGAGCACGATGAGCACGACCTCCGGATAGTTCTCCGCGATGGCGTTTGCGAGCTTCTGGAGCAGGATGGTCTTGCCGGCGCGGGGTGGCGCGACGATGAGGCCACGCTGTCCCTTGCCGATGGGCGCGATGAGGTCCATCACGCGCATGCTGAGGTCGCCCTCGTGCGTCTCCAGCCGAAGGCGACCGTCCGGGTAGCGCGGACGGAGGTTCTCGAACTCGACGCGGGTCTTGGCGGCGTCCGGCTCCCCACCGTTCACGCCCTCCACCTTGAGCAGCGCGAGGTATCGCTCCCACTCTTTCGGGGGTCGCACGTGGCCGCTCACCGTGTCGCCCGTGCGGAGATCGAACCGCTTGACCTGCGACGGCGAGACGTAGATGTCGTCCGGGCTGTGGAGATAGTTCCAATCCTGGCTGCGCAGGAAGCCGTAGCCTTCGGGCAGCACCTCCAGCACCCCCTCGCCGACGAGCGTTTCCCCCCGTTCGAGCAGTTTCCGCTCGACGCGAAAGGTCAGGACCTGGCGATCGAGCACGTCGCGCACCGACAGCTCGAGGCTGTCAGCGAGCTGGTGCAGCTCGGGCATCGATTTGCGCTTGAGCTCAACGATGTTCACAGTGCGGTCGTGCGCGAAGGGAGGGCGCGGCGATCAGCGAGCACGCACGACATGAGCGGCGGGGCGATCGGCGATCTGCGTCGGGAGCCGGCGATACCGAGGGGATCGGTGCGCGGTCATCGAGTAGTCCCGGACAGCAGGGAAGCTAGGAGTGGCGAACGGGAGGGTCAAGTACACGCGGCCGTCAGAACACGAGGTAGCGAAGCGGATGCTTCTTGATATCAGCGAACAGCAGCGTCATCTCGTGCTGTGCTTCAACGAGCGCATTCGTGATGGCACTGTCGTGGAGGACGCGCCCGGCGGTACCACGAGACTGATCCAGGTCGGCCTGGAGGACGGCGAGCTGATCGCGGATGTTGCCGACATTGGCAAGCAGCGTGCTGTCCTTCCGGAAGCGGCCGAACGAGGTGTTGGGCGATGCGAGCAGGGCGCGGACGGAATCCGCGCGTGCCATGACCACCCGGGCATGCGAGGTGAGGCCACCCTTCATGAAACGACCAACCGTACCCGCTCCCTCGAGTCGCGCGCCGAGTTGGACAGCCAGTGCCTGCGAACGAGCCAACTCCGCCGCGCCACCGGGACCATTCATGAATGCCCCCACTGTGCCTCGAGTGCTTTGAAGCTGTGCAGTGAGGACCTTGACGTTGCCGATGATGACGGGAAACTCGCGCGTCGCCACGCTCATCTGCCCGGAGGCGCCTTCCACGTCGGCCTGCGGATGGGTGGTGATCGTGTCGCCGGGCTGGATGGCGCCGGATTTCATCGTGCCCGGGTTGATGTACACGACCGGCGCCCCGATGAACGACCCGCCAGCCCTGATCTGTGCAACGGCGTCCCTGTGCAGGGCTCCGCGGTGCGCGGCCAGGATCTCCATGCCGATCTCTATGCGGGCGGAGGTGTCGGCCACGGACGGGGGCCGGAAGTGGATGTCGATGACCTTCCCGATCTTCTGTCCACTCAGCCAGACCTCCGAACCCACGAGCAGCCCACGGGCCTCGCCGACGTGCGCGTACAGCGGCATGGTATCGCCGTGCAGCGTGCCGAGACGCGAGTATTTCAGCGTCGCGAGCGCAACAGCCACGATTGCCACCGCGGCGAAGGCACCGCCACGGACGTCAGACCAGGCGAGCGAGCGCGCCATCGTGGGGAAGGGGAGACAAGGAGTGCGGTGGCAGGGGGGACGCGAAGGGAGGAAGCAAGTGCTGGACCAGCCAAGGTATCGACCCTCGTGACTCGCGGCCAAGCTGGTGCCTGCGAGCGGTATCGTCGCGGATGGGAGCGATACAGCGAAGCCCCGCCGATTCCGAGGAGAATGGAGGGGCTTCCGGTGTCATCCGATGCGCGCGGCGGGAGTCGAACCCACGACCTCTTCCTTCGGAGGGAAGCGCTCTATCCAGCTGAGCTACGCACGCAATTGGAGCAGTGTCGCGCTCCGTCGCGCATGGGGCACGCGACCTGACCGAGAATTTAACAGCGGGTGGGGGTACGAACAAGGAACGCGTCGATCCCCTGTCGGAGCACCCCTCCGGCACGTTGCCGAGCGATGGCGGCAGCTCCACCTTCCGTCCCACCGGGCCAGGGCAGGGAGCTGACGTGTGACGAATTGCAGCCCCGGGCGAGTTGTTGAGGACAGACATGACTGACGACGCGATCATACACCAGGTGCTGCGGGGCGACGTCGAGGCGTTCGCACGCCTCGTGGACGGCCATTACGACCGGTGCGCACGCATCGCCTATCGCATCCTCGGCAACCGCGAAGATGCGGAGGAAGCCGTTCAGGACGCCTTCCTGCGCGCATATCGCGCGTTGGCAAGCTACGAGGATCGCGAACGCTTCTCGTCCTGGCTTTCCCGCATTCTCGTCAATCAGTGCCGCACCATGTACGCGCGAGTCCATCGCCGTGAGCTGATGTTCAGCGACGTGGACCCGGCCGATGCGCCGTCGTTCGTGGGTGAGGAGGCGGGCGACGATGCCTGGCCCGACCTTGAGCATGCGCTGGCGCAGCTTCCGGCGGATCAGCGGGAGGCGATCGTGCTCCGCTATGCGGACGACCTGTCCTACGAAGAGATGGCCCGGGTCACCGGTGCCGGCCAATCGGCGCTCAAGATGCGCGTGCAACGTGCGTTCACGCGATTACGCGTTCTCCTGCAGGAGGTTCACAGTGCCTGACCTCGACTTCCAGCGCCGCGTCGAGCGCGTGCTGCGCACTGCGGTGCCGACCAGCCTGCACGCGCGGCGCGCGATCATGGATCGTGTGCGGCAGGAGCCGGTGGCGAGCGCGCCGCGCCGCCTGCTTCCCCTGTCGGCTGGCCGGAGTGCGCGCCATTCCATCATCGGCATCGCGCTTGCGGCGGGGATCGGATCCATCACGACGGTCGCGAGTCTCGCGCCGGCTGCGCACGTCGCGCGCGCGGGAGGCGCAGTGACGAGCGTGGTGATCGGCGATTCGGTGGTGGATCGGCTGCGCGACACGCTTCGGCTGGTGCGCTTGATGTTCGACGATCCCACCGCGCGGCAGGTGGCGGTGGTCGGGGACTTCAATGGCTGGCGCGCAGCGGCCACACCCATGCAGCGCGACGCCGCCACCGGACGATGGGCGGTGACTCTCGCCCTGCACGATGGTGCGCACCGGTATGCGATCGTGATGGACAACACGCGGTGGGCTGGCGACACGTCGTCGCGGCCGGGTGATTCGACGCGGCAGCTGTACTCCCTCCTTCACGTCGCGCGCGCGTCGAACTGACGCGCGGTTCGGCGCATCGGCCAAACTCTAATCCAGGTGAATTGGTGCGGACATTCAATCCCGCGCCGGCACGGCGTGCGCTCGTGCTGCGCATGGCCGCTGCCGCCGCGCTGCTGCTCGGATACGCGGATCTTGCCCGGGGCGGCATCACGTTCGCCCCGCTGGCCATCGTGCTCGGATACGCGGTGCTCGTACCGGCCGTGATACTCACATGGCGATGACCGTGCGCACCGCCGCACGCGCACGGCCCGACGCCCCATCCTATCGCGTAGCCGCGGCAGTGGGGGCGGGGGTGCTGTGCCTTTACGTGGCGACGCTCGCTCCCACCACGGCCATGTGGGATGCCAGCGAGTACATCACCGCGGCATACACACTCGGCATCCCGCACCCACCGGGGAATCCGCTCTTCGTGCTGCTCGGCCGCGTGGCGTCGCTCGTGCCGGTGGCATCCGTTGCCGTACGAATCAACATGCTGGCGGCCATGTGCAGTGCCGCGGCGGCCGGCATCTGGTTTCTCGTTGCCGAGCGCGTGCTTGCGTCGTGGTCGAGCCCGCGATGGACGCGACTGCTGGCCGCCGTCATGGCCGCGCTGCTCAGCGCCTCCACCTTCACCGTGTGGAACCAGAGCGTGGTCAACGAGAAGGTGTACACCGTATCGCTGGCATTCTTCGCCATCGTATCCTGGCTCACCGTGCGATGGTGTGACGACCCGGATGGGCGTGCCTCGGATCGGCTGCTCGTGCTGATCGCGTACCTGATCGGGCTGGGTTACAGCAATCATCCAGCGGGATTCCTGGTGGGGCCGGCGGTGGCGGTGGCCGTGCTCGTACGACGGCCGCGCACGCTGCTGCGATGGCGCCTGCTCCTTGCTGGCGCCATGGCACTCGTGATTGGCATCACTCCATTTGCCGTGGAACCAATTCGTGCCGCGTGGCACCCGGTGCTGAACGAGGGTGAGCCAACCGGATGCGCGCAGCGGATCGGCTTGTCGTGCACATTCTCGAAAACGACAGCGACGCGCCTGATGGCGAACGTCAACCGGGATCAGTACGGCAAGCCCGACCTCACGGTACGACAGGCTCCGTTCGATGCACAGGTCGGCATGTGGTGGCTGTACTTCAAGTGGCAATGGCTGCGCGACGTGCACGGACAGCAGCCCGGACTCCAGACGGGGCTGGCGATTGCCTTCCTGATGCTCGGCGCCCTCGGGGGTGTGACGCATTGGCGCCGCGAACGCGCCTCGTTCTGGTTTTTCGGTCCGCTGGTGATCACCGTGACGGTGGTGCTCATCTACTACATGAACTTCAAGTACGGTGCTTCGCAGTCGCCGGAACTCAACGGAGTTGCCCGTGAGGTTCGTGATCGGGACTACTTCTACCTCTGGAGCTATTCGACATGGAGCGTGTGGGCGGCCCTTGGCCTGGCGACGCTCTGGCGCGCGTTGGCCGGCCGAGTGCATGGGAGCGAGGCGCGACGTTGGGCGTCCACGGCGCCCGTGCTGCTGCTGGGAGCGCTGCCGCTCGTGGGCAACTGGCGCGATGCGTCGCGTGCCGGAGAAACCGCGACGCGGGAATGGGCGCACGACCTGCTCGGTTCCATCGAGCCGTACGGCATTCTCGTCACCCTCGGTGACAACGACACCTTTCCGCTCTGGTACGCGCAGGAGGTGGAAGGCGTGCGCCGCGACGTGACGGTGGCGGTCACCTCGCTGCTCAATACGGATTGGTATCCACGCGGGCTGTCGCATCGGTTGCCGGTTGCCTACGACGCAGCGCGAGGGTCCGCCATCTATCGCGGCCTACCGGCTGTCATGCCCTCGCGGCCAGTGCTTTCCCTTGCCGATGTCGAGCTCGATGCCATTCCGGAATGGCTGGATGTGCGCACGCCCCAGTTGTTTCGCGCGGGAACGATGCGCGCGGTGGTGGACCCGCGTCGACTCGAATTCGGGGTTCCTACCCGCGGGGACCTGATGGTGCTGCAGCTGCTCAAGGACAATCTCGGCACGCGTCCATTCTACATTGCACGGACCTCCGGGAGCTACGTGCAGGCGCTGGGGCTGGAGCCATATGCGCTCATGCAGGGCCTGGCGTACAAGATTGTACCCGAGGTCATTGCGTCATCGCGAGACACTGTCGCATTACCCGGTGTTGGGCACGTAGACGTGCGCCGCACCAGGGCACTCTGGGACTCGTTCGGTGCGCCACGCGCGTTCGTGGCGCGGGGTGATTGGGTGGACCGGCCATCCATCGGCATTCCGGCGCTGTACATCAGCACCGCTTTCCAGCTCGCCGAGGTGATGCTCGGCCGTGGAGACACAGCGGCAGCGGAGCATTTCCGTCATGCGGCGCTGGACATGGGAGAGGCCACGCACGCCCTGGATTTATTCCTGCCGCGCGCCTCGCAGGATGCGCCGCCGCCCGCCGGCGACACGACGCGAACGCGCACCGTGCCCGTGCGGCCATGACGAAGGCGGCACGGTCGGTAGCATGGGCGCGTTCGGTGGGCTAGCTTCGCTGGCGATGCGCACATCATTCGTCATTGCCACGTGCCTCGCCGTGGTGGCAGCAGCGGGCTCGAGCGCCCAGAGCGCTCGCCCGAGGGTTCTCGTGATCGGCACCGGGGGCACAATCGGCGCGGCGGGCGACTACTGGACCGGGCGAACGACGCGCGTGCCCATCGACCAACTCGTGAAGGTGCAGGGTATCGACTCCGTGGCGACGGTGGAGTTCGAGCAGTACCTCAATGTGGTATCGGTGTCGATTGGGCCGGAACGGTGGCTGGAACTCAGCGCCCGGATCGCGGAAACATTCGTCGCCCGGCCAGAACTCAGCGGCATCGTGGTGACACACGGTACGGACACGATGGAGGAAACGGCCTTCTTCCTGGACCTCACTGTGGGCGGCAGCAGGCCCGTGGTGGTCACGGGATCCATGCGGCCATCGAAC
>JACMOE010000373.1 GCA_014378185.1 Gemmatimonadaceae bacterium
AAGGTGCTCGGCAAGCTCAAGTTCGGGAGCGACATCATGAACGTCGTCGGCGACCGCGAGCAGCCCGGTTCGCTCGGCGCCATTGGCTGGGACGACGAAGCAGTCAAACCTGCCAGGTTCGACATCATCAGAGGCGGCGTGTTCGTCGACTACCAGACCACGCGCGAGCAGGCGTCGATGCTGGCCGACTACTACACACGCGTCGGCAAGCCGGTGAAGAGCTATGGATGCTCGTACGCGCAAAGCTGGGCCGACGTGCAGTTCCAGCGCATGCCCAACGTGTCGATCCAGCCGGGAAAGAACGACTACGTGTGGGAAGACATGATCTCGCAGATGGACAAGGGCATCGCTATCGTGGGCGACGGTTCGTTCTCCATCGACCAGCAGCGCTACAACGGCCAGTTCGCCGGCCAGGTGTTCTACGAGGTGAAGGGGGGCAAGATCGTCGGCATGCTGAAGGACGTGGCGTATCAATTCAAGACGCCGCAGTTCTGGGGTTCGATGAAGGTGATCGGCGGGCCACGCAGCTATCTCCTGGGCGGCGCATTCGGCGACGCAAAGGGTCAACCTGGCCAGAGCAACTCCGTGAGCCACGGCTGCCCGCCCGCGCTCTTCACGCAGACCAACATCATCAACACGGGACGCAAGGCATGAGCCCCCTGATTTCGCGCCGCCTGTACGCCCCCATCGAGATTCTTTCCCGGACGGACGCCGAGGAGATCGCGAAGCGCGCGTTGAAGAATTCGCCGGCAGATGAGACGCGCGTGAGCATCAACAGCGCTGCGCGGGCCGATACACGGTTCGCACTGAACCAGGTGACGACGAGCGGAGAGAACCGCGATACGTCCGTCACCATCACGGCACTCGTGAACGGCCGCTCTGCGAGCGTGACGACCAATCGGCTCGACGAGGCGTCGCTGGCGGCGGCGGCGAAGGAAGCGACAGAAATCGCGAAGCTCGTGCCGCCCAACCCGGAGCGGATGCCGGAGCTGGGCGCGCAGGAGTATCCGCCGGTGAAGTCGCGCATCATTTCGCTCCCGTCGCCGGCGGAGCGCGCGCAGGCGGCGAAGAAGGTCACCGATCAGGCGCGCGCGGCGGGCCTGGTCGCCACCGGGTTCATCGAGTGTCGAGCGGGGGCGAGTGCACTGGCGAACTCGAAGGGGTTGTTCGCGTACGACTCGAGCGCCGTGGTGACGATGACGGCAACGGTGCGCACGCCCGATGGTACCGGCAGTGGCTGGGCGTGCAGCGATGGCGACACCTTTGCCGACATCGACGCACAGCGCGTGGGCGCGGTGGCCACGGACAAGGCGACGAAGTCGCGTAATCCGATGGCGGTGGAGCCAGGTCGCTACGTCACCATTCTCGAGCCGACCGCGGTGGGCAACCTGGTGCAGATGATCGCGGGCTCGATGCAGGCACGGAGCGCGGATGAGGGGCGGTCGTTCTTCTCCAAGACAGGCGGCGGCAACAAGATCGGCATGAAGGTGGTGGACGAGCGCGTCACGCTGCTCACCGATCCGGACGACAGTCCGAGCACCAGCGGCGGTTTCGACGGCGACGGCATGCCGCTGGAGAAGGTTGTGTGGATCGAGAATGGCGTGGTGAAGACCCTGAACTACGCCCGCTACGGGGCGCAGAAGCAGGGCGTGCAGCCGACGCGCGCAGGTAACAGTGGTGGTGGCGGCGGCGGATTTGGCGGTGGGGGTCGCGCCCTCCGCATGCTTGGCGGCACCACCTCCACGGCGGACATGATCAAGGGCACCGAACGCGGCATCCTCGTGACGCGGTTCTGGTACATCCGCGCAACGGATCCTCGGACGATCTCGTTCACCGGCCTCACGCGCGACGGCACGTTCCTGATCGAGAACGGCAAGGTGACGCATCCGGTGAAGAACTTCCGCTTCAACGAGTCACCGATCTTCTTCCTCAATAATCTCGAGGCACTCGGCCCTTCGATACGGATCAATGCGTCCGAGGCGCTTGGGGCGGGCGGGGCGACTTACATGCCGACGCTGAAGGTGCGGGATTTCACGTTCAGCTCGTTGTCGGACGCGGTATAGCAGGGCGTTCGAGGAACTGCGTCAGGAAACTGCGTTGGCCGTGGGGAGAGCGAATCAACGCGAATCTGGCGAATCTACGCGAATCTTTCCGGTATTCACGGTGCCGGTGTGCGAATCGTCGCCAACCGGCACCCTGCTTTTTGATTCGTGCAGATT
>JACMOE010000374.1 GCA_014378185.1 Gemmatimonadaceae bacterium
GCGCAAACGGTCAGCATTGTTCGATACCCAAGTGCGGCCATCATTTACAATGATCGTCACTGTGGGACTGAGCTCCAATAAGGCTCCGTAATCAAAGCTGCTCGCGTCGCTACGCGTTTCTGCGAGTCCGATGTCCTCCGCCTGCTGTGCGAGTTGCAACTTGGCGGAAAGCGCCTTTCGCGTCTCAGTCAACTCCAGCATGAGAGACGCGGTATTTTCATCGTTGATGCGGACGAAGTCGTCCCGCAGATATAGCTCGTAGACGACATGAAGCACGCCGCCGAGCATGAAAATCGTGGATACCTCTCGGGAAGCATCCGCCAGGAAGCCGGTTTTGAGCTGAAGTGCTACGACGAGTAGAACAAAGCCGAGGATGATAAAGAGCGCGCCAGCTAGAACGGCTCGCAGCCGATACCGTACTCTTGATACTGAATCAGCCACGAGCAAGCTCCGCTAGAAGATGGAGGTAATGTGCACCGCAGAAGTGCATGTGGCCATATAACGCTGCTTAGACTGCCACGTTATCCCGCAAAGCATCTGCAAACGCTGCAAGTTCTCGCAGCCTAACATGCAGGAAGCGAAGGGGAACTCTACGTATCTGCCGACAGGAACACGACTTGGCAACCCGCAATAGGAAATGGCGCGGTATTAGGCTGCAAGAACTTGCAGTCTAATACGCATGCTTTGCCAGATGGTGGCCGAGGCCGTGCTCCGGGACCCATGACGCCCGGGAGGCTCGCCCAGTGGCGAGTGCGACTGGACGGCATCGTCTCGCCACTCGCCGACGTCCACCCGCTCAGCGCGACCGCGCCAGCTTCAGCACATCGTTCAGCACACCCGCCGCCGTTACCCCCACCCCCGCGCCCGGTCCGGTAATCACGATAGGGTGGTCCCGATACCGACGAGTGGTGATGGAAAACTGGTTGTCCGTGCCGGTGAGAGTGGCGAGCGGGCTCGAACTTTCCACAGCCGTGAGCCCCACGCGAACGCTCGCCGCGGAGACGGTCGCACGATACCGCAGCACCCGCCCATCGCCCGCCGCCTCGTCAACTCGCGCGCGCCAGTCAGCATCCACCTCACCCAACCGACCGAGGAACTCCTCCGCCCCAATGTCCCGCAACCCAGGCGGTACCAGCGACTCCACTTCGACCGCATCGAGATCGCCCTCGAAGCCGAGCAGCCGCCCAAGTATCAACGCCTTGCGCGCGACGTCCATGCCCGACAAATCCTCGCGCGGATCGGGCTCGGTATAGCCGAGCGACATCGCCGTACGCAACGCTGTCGAGAATGGCGTACCAGCGCCGAGCTCGCCGAACAGGTAGCCCAACGTGCCTGACGGACATCCCTCGATGCCAAGCACCAGGTCGCCCGACTCCTGGAGCTTGCCGATCGTGTCGATGATGGGCAGGCCGGCTCCGACCGTCGCTCCGTGAAGCATCCGGCGGCCACGCCGCGCGGCAGAGAGCGCGAGACCACCGCCGACTCCGCGCGCGTCAGCAAGCGGACGCTTGTTCGCCAGCACGATGTCCATGCCAGCGGCCAGCGCCGCCTCGAGCTCCTCGCCAGTATCAGCCGCCGTCACGTCCACGAGAATGGGCCGCGATGGTGCATGCCGGTGCCCCTGCACGATTGCCTCCGCCGCACTGCCGCGGACGCCATGCTCAGTGTCGGCAAGGCCGAGACCGGACTCCTTGGCAAGCGCGAGCTCGGCGAGTCGCTCCGCACCAATCCCACGCGGATCCAGCACATATCCGGTGCGGTCAACCACTGCGACGACGCGCACACTCGGCGCACCAACGACACCCCCGAGCTGCGCAGCGAGCTCGCGTCCGATGCGGCCATAGCCAAGGATCACCACATCCGCCGTCGCTGCGTGACCGGCGTGTGCGGCGCGGCGAGCCCCCCGCACCTCATCCTGCGGGCGATCCGAGCGATCGCCGAGCACTTCGCGCACGAGCGCAGATACCTGTGCGGCCTCGGTGAGAAAGCCATCATGCCCATTCACCGAATGCATCTCGCGATACTCGGCGCCAGCGTCATCGGTCCAGCGGCGTACGTCGCGCGGGTCATACAGCAAGTCGCCGGGAATGGCGACACCCACCATGCGCGCCGACACCGGCCGGAGCGCCGCACGAATACCGCCTCGGCCACGCCCCACGTCGTGCGTATCCATCGCGTCGAGCAACGTGAGATAACTGTGGCTGTCGAACCGCGCCCGCAATTTCTCACCATGACGCGAGAGATACTGCGCAACCGCGAACGAACCTTCTTCACTCCGGCGCCGTCCGAATCGTTCGTCGAGCTCACCGGACGTGCGGTAGGTCATCATCGCGATCATGCGCGCCAACTCGAGACCTTCGTTGCCACCCATCGCGATGGCACGACGCTGAAGGTGGTTCCACGCCACGGCAGCGGACGGATGCTCTGCCGGCGAGGCCAGCACGATGACGTTCCGGGTCAGCGCGGGATAGCTGGCGGCAAACTCCAGCGCCACCATGCCGCCGAGTGATCCGCCAATGACGAGGGCGACGGATGGAATGTGCAACGACGCAACAAGCTGCCCAACCAACCGCGCCATGTCGCGCGTAGTGATCGCGGGAAAGGGTTGGCGCGACGGGTCGGAGGGACCGGTGGTGCCGTAACACGATCCCAACAGGTTGGTGCAGAGCACCGCGTGCTGATTCGTGTCGATTGCGCGATCCGGACCAGCTACCTCGCTCCACCAGTCCCCCACCGCATTGGCCGAGCCGGTGAGGGCGTGAAACACCACGATCAGGTTGTCGCGCTGTGCATTCAGCGTACCATCCAGGTAGTACGCGTGCCGCACGTCGCGCAGCACTTCACCACTCTCCAACGTGAATTGGTCGAGCAGCTGGATGCACTGGTGGCGCGGCGCATCCGTGCCAACGCCCGGCGTGAGCGCATGCGCGGACGCGATGCTGGACTGCACCATCAGCGGCGACGAGGTCACAGACCGATCGCTCCGCGCAACGCGACGTCGAGATCGTGCTCCAGATCAGCCACGTCCTCGATGCCGTCCGAGAGTCGGATCAGGTCCGCTGTCACGCCAGCCGCCTCGCGATCCGCTTCAGCCAGTTGCTGGTGCGTGGTGCTCCACGGATGGATGACAAGGCTTTTCGCGTCGCCGACGTTGGCCACCAGCGAGAATAGCCTGGAGCCCGCGATCACCTTCTTTGCCGCCTCCTCGCCGCCAAGCACGCCGAAGGTGAGCACGCCGCCGAATCCGCCACCGAGGTATCGCGCTGCTGTCGCGTGGGTCTTGTGCGACTCGAGTCCCGGGTAACTCACCCACTTCACGGCCGGATGTCCCTCGAGATACTTCGCGATGCGCAGCGCATTCTGCGAATGGCGCTCGATGCGGAGCTGTAGCGTCTCGAGGCCCTGAAGGAAAAAGAAGGAGTTGAACGGCGAGAGTGCCGCGCCGATGTCGCGCAGCAGCACCACGCGCAGCCGGATGGCATACGAGATGTTCGCGCCGCCGAAATTGCCGAACACGCCGCCGAAGGAGAGTCCGTGGTATGCCGGCTCCGGATCCACGTAGAAGCTCTTGAAGCGAGGCGCCGCGGCATAATCAAAGCGTCCGCTGTCCACCACCACGCCGCCGATGCTGGTACCGTGTCCACCGATCCACTTGGTGGCCGAGTGGACGACGATGTCGGCCCCGTGCTCGATGGGGCGGCTGAGGAAAGGCGTGGCGAAAGTGTTGTCGACGACCACCGGTACGCCAGCGGCGTGCGCGATGTCCGCGATGGCGCGGAAGTCCGGCACCTCGAGTCCCGGATTGCCGATGGTCTCCAGGTAGACCGCCTTGGTGGTCTTGTCGATGGCGCGCGCAAAGGCCTGCGGATCGTTGACATCCACGAAGCGCGTGGTGATGCCGAGCCGTGCGAGGGTGAACTTGAGGAGGGTGAACGTGCCGCCGTAGAGCGCCGAGGATGCTACGATGGAGTCGCCCGCCTGAGCGAGGTTGAGCAGGGCCAGCGTCTGCGCCGCCTGTCCGCTCGCCGTGGCCACCGCGGCCCCGCCGCCCTCGAGATCGGCGATGCGCCGCTCGAACGCGTCGGTGGTGGGGTTCATGATGCGCGTGTAGATGTTGCCGAAC
>JACMOE010000375.1 GCA_014378185.1 Gemmatimonadaceae bacterium
ACGCTCCCTCCCACCGTGCCATCACGACTGTCGCGAGGCAGTTGCCCACAAGGTTGATCGATGTGCGCGCCATGTCCATGAGCGCGTCTACGCCAAGGATTACCGCCACACCTTGTAGCGGCAGCCCGAACTGCGCGAGCGCGCCCGACAGGATCACGAGCGGCGCCCGCGGTACGGCCGCCACGCCCTTGCTGGTGAGCATCAGCGTCAGCATCATCAGCACCTGCGTCGAGATCGGCATGTCGATCCCCGCCGCCTGCGCCACGAATACCGAGGCGAGCGCCAGATAGAGCGTGCTGCCATCGAGGTTGAACGAATAGCCCGTGGGCAGCACGAACGACACGATGCGCCTCGGTACACCCAGCCGTTCCATGTTCTGGAGCGCGAGAGGCAAGGCGGCTTCCGACGACGCGGTGGTGAACGCGAGCAACCATGGCTCCTTCGTCGCCTGCCAGAAGCGACGGATCGGCACCTTGAACGCAATGGCGACAGGCAGGAGCACGAACAGGACGAAGACGATCAGGGCGCCATACAGCGTCAGCACGAGCACGCCGAGGTTGCGCAGCACGCCCAGGCCGCTCTTCCCGACCGTGACCGCGATGGCCGCGCCAATACCGAACGGCGCGAACTTCATCACGATGCCGACGAACTTGAACATCACCTCGCTGAGGCTTTCGCAGAACGACAGCATGAACGTCTTCGCGGGCCCCTTCACCTGCGACAACGCGACGGCAAAGATGATCGAGAAGAAGACGATCTGGAGCACCTCGTTCTTGGCCGCTGCCTCGAAGAAACTCTGCGGCACCGTGTGCTCCAGCACGCCGGCAAACGACGTCTTGGTCTTGGCCAGCTCCGTACCTACGTCTGTCGAGGCACTGGAGAGGTTCACGCCAACACCCGCTTTGACGATGTTCACCGCCAGCAACCCGACCACGAGCGCCAGCGTAGTCACCACCTCGAAGTACACGATGGACCGGAACGCGAGCTTGCCCACGCGCTTCATGTCGTCGCCATGGCCCGCGATGCCCACCACGAGCGTGCCGAACAACAGCGGCACGATCAACGACTTGATCATGCGCAGGAACACCGTGGACAACACCTGCAGGTCAGTCGCCTGGAATCCGGTGACGCCCGCTGGATGATCGGGGAAGAGGTACCCCACGGCCACACCAACAACCATCGCGGCGACGATCTGCTGCGTCTGCGAGATACGGCGCAGGCCCGTGCGCGGTGGCGTCGGCGCCGCCGCGGGTAATGCAGGAGTCATCTGATCAGCGTGAGGAGGGGGCGCCGCGGGACGCGCGACGCAGCACTGAATTCCTGTATCCGTAGGCAACGTAGATGATCAACCCGATGAACAGCCACCACCCGAACCGCACCCAGGCCTGCGGGGGCAACCCCTTCATGACGAACAGGCACGCGGCAGCACCGCCGAGGCACACGGGCCACACGAATGGCACGCGGAACGGCCGAGGCCGATCCGGCTCGGTGTGGCGCAGCACCAGCACGCCGACGCACACCAGCGCGAAGGCGAACAACGTACCAATATTCGTGAGGTCATACGTCTCGCCCGCATCACCGATCAAGGACCAGAAGGCAACGAAGAGCCCCGTGATGATCGTGGTGACGTACGGCGTACGCGTCCGCTCGTGAATCTTCGCGGCCCACTGCGGCAGCAGGCCGTCACGGGCCATCGCGTAGAAGATCCGCGGCTGGCCGTACTGGAACACCAGCAGCACGGCCGTCATGGAGAACACGGCTCCCAGCGCCACGAGCCACGCGGCGCCCTGCATGCCGGTCGCCTGCAACGCGTAGGCGAGTGGATCCGCATGCAGGCTGGGATCCAGTTCCTTGTAGTTCACCATGCCAGTCAGCACCGCGCCCACGGCGATGTAGATAACCGTGCAGATGGCGAGTCCACCCAGGATGCCGATGGGGAGATTTCGCTGCGGATTCCTCGTCTCCTCGGCCGCCGTGGAAATGGCATCGAAGCCGATGTAGGCGAAGAACACGATGGCGGCGCCGTGATGGATTCCGGCAAACCCGTTGGGCGCGAACGGGTGATAGTTGACGGGATTGATCTTCGTCATGCCCGCGACGATGAACAGGGCCAGCGCCACCAGCTTCACTACCACCATGATGTTGTTGGCCCGCGCGCTCTCGCGCACGCCACGCAGCAGCAGCCAGGTGATGGCCATGACGATGGCGAACGCAGGGATGTTCACAAGTATCGGAATGCCGGCGAACCGCGGCGCAGTATCGAGCAGGGCGTGAACCTGCGGATCGGAACTGAGGAGCGCCGTGCGATAGCCCGTCGTGAGCCACACCGGGAGGTCGAGCAGTCCGCCGGTGAGCGTCTTGAAGTAGTCGCCCCACGAGATGGCAACGGCCACGTTGCCCACCGCATACTCGAGGATGAGGTCCCACCCGATGATCCACGCGACGATTTCACCGAGCGTCGCGTACGTGTAGGCGTACGCGCTGCCCGCCTGCGGGATCATCGACGCAAGCTCCGCATAGCACAGCGCCGCCAGCGCACACACCCCACCCAGCAGCAGGAAGGAAAACACGAGCGCCGGGCCTGCACCGCTGCGGACCACGTGGCCGGCCGCGTCGGTCTGACCCGCCGCAGCCGTTCCAATGGCACCAAAAATTCCAGCGCCGATCACGGCGCCAATTGCCAGCATGATGAGATCGCCCGCGCCAAGGACGCGCCGCAGTCCGTTGGCGCTCTCCTCCATCACGGCGATCGGCTTTCGCGCGAAGAGCGATTTCATTCCCGTGCCTGTCAGATGAACAGCGGGGCAAGCACGAGGGTGATGGTACTGAGCAGCTTGATGAGTACGTGCAACGACGGGCCCGCGGTGTCCTTGAACGGATCACCCACCGTGTCGCCCACGACGGCCGCCTTGTGCGCTTCCGAGCGCTTGCCTCCATACGCACCCGTCTCGATGTACTTCTTGGCATTGTCCCACGCGCCGCCGCCGTTGTTCAGGAAGCCCGCCATGAGGATGCCGGTGATGGTCGCCACCATCAGGAGCGCCGCCACGGACTCCGCGCCCATGAACTCGCCCGCTGCGCCAAACCGCTTGAACAGCAGGCCAACGATGATCGGGAACAGCACCACGAGCGCGCCGGGAAGCACCATCGCCTTCAGCGCGCCCACCGTCACGATGTCCACGCACGCCGCGTAATCCGGCTCCTCGGTGCCTTCCATGATCCCCGGACGTTCCTTGAACTGTCGGCGCACCTCGGTGATCACCGACTGCGCTGCCTTGCGCACGGCCGACATCGCGAGCGACGAGAACCAGAACACGAGCATCGCGCCGAGCAGTCCGGCAACAAACACCACGGGCTTCGACAGGTCCACGTGCAGGGTCTGTCCCGTCAGGTTGCGCACTTCATCGAGATACGCGGAGAACAGCAGGAACGCCGCAAGCGCCGCGGAGCCGATCGCGTAACCCTTCGTCAGCGCCTTGGTGGTGTTGCCCACTGAATCGAGACGATCGGTCTTCTCGCGCACCGACTCCGGCTGGCGCGACATCTCCACGATGCCGCCCGCATTGTCCGTGATGGGGCCGAACACGTCCATTGCGAGGATGTAGCCCGCCGTGCCGAGCATGCCCATGGTCGCAGCCGCAGTGCCGAACAGTCCGCCGATTGCCTCGCCGGCGTCGTTCACCAATCCGCTGGTCTGGCCGAGCGAGTAGCTCGCGATGATCGCGACGCCGATGGTGATCACCGGCAGCACCGTGGATTCCATGCCCACCGCAAGACCGGCAATGATGTTGGTTGCCGGACCCGTCTGGCTCGCCTCGGCAATGCCCAGTACGGGGCGATAGCGGTACTCGGTGTAGTACTGGGTGATGAAGACGAAGGCGATGGAGGTCGCGATGCCGATGACGCCGCACCAGAAGAAGTGCATCCACGCATTTGGCGCCGCGGGTACCTGCAACAGCGTGCGGCTCGCAAAGAAGAACATCACGGTCACCAGCGCAGCGGTGACGTAGTAGCCGAAGTTGAGCGCCTTCATCGGGTCGGCATCTTCCTTCGTCTTCACGACCATCACGCCGACGATGGAGCACAGCAGCCCGAGCGCCATGATCACGAGCGGGAACAGGATGCCGTTGACGCCGAACGACTTGAACAGCAACACACCGAGAATCATCGCGCCGATGTTCTCGGCGGCGGTGCTCTCGAACAGGTCGGCGCCGCGGCCGGCGCAATCGCCGACATTGTCGCCCACGAGGTCGGCGATCACGGCGGGGTTGCGCGGATCGCCTTCCGGAATGCCCGCTTCCACCTTGCCGACGAGGTCGGCTCCGACGTCGGCGGCCTTGGTATAGATGCCACCGCCGAGCTGCGCGAACAGCGCGACGAACGATGCGCCAAATCCGTAGCCGACGATGAGGAAG
>JACMOE010000376.1 GCA_014378185.1 Gemmatimonadaceae bacterium
CATCGTGGTGAGCCCGAATCCTGTCACGCTCGCACCGGGCTTCTCGCAGCAGTTCACCGCCGTCGGGCTTGATGGCAATGGTAATGTCATTGCAATCAACCCGGTCTGGACCGTGGTGAATGGCGGCGGCACCATTTCGCCGACCGGCTTGTTCACAGCAGGCGCGGTGACGGGCACGTTCAACAACACGGTGAAGGCCACGAGCGGCCTCACCTCGGGTACCGCCACGGTGAATGTGACGTCCGTGCCCCCGGCTCCGGCCCCGTTCGTGAACCTCGGCACGGCCGCACTGAACGGCATCATGGCTGGCACGGCGGTGACCTGCGTCAGCAATGGTCTCATCAGTGCTGACATCAGCGTCAGCCCGGGCAACACGCTCACCGGCTTCGGCCCGTGCGTATTCACCGGGGTCGCGCACCTCAACGACGCTGTGGCGCAGCAGAATCAGATCGACCTGACGGCGGCGTACAACACGCTGGCAGGACTGCCCTGCCCGCCGGCAAACTTCATCGTCGCCAACCTGGGCGGCACCACGAAGGCTGCTGGCGTCTACTGCTCGGCGACTTCCATCGGTATCACGGGCACCCTGACGCTCGATGGTGGGGGTAACCCGAACGCCACGTTCGTCTTCCAGGCCGGTTCGGGACTGACGACGGCGGGCGACATCGTCCTGATCAATGGCGCGCAGGCCAAGAACGTCTACTTCCAGGTGGGCTCGTCGGCCACCATCGGAACGGCCTCGCACATCCAGGGCAATATCCTCGCACTCACGAGCATCACGCTCGTGGACAACGCCACGCTGTTCGGCCGCGCACTGGCGCGGAACGGCGCCGTGTCGCTGGGCACCAATAACGTCATCACGCTGCCATAAGGCGACGGGTGCGGGGGTCGGACGACTGTCCGGCTCCCGCACTGCTCCGGCACACCGCGTCAGCACTGACGTGCGTGCGCCGGGACCGCCGCCATCATCATGATGGCCGCGCGCAAACTATAAAGTCATACAGGAGCCTTTACATGTCGATCAGAGTGTGCACGCTGGGGTTCGCGGCGATGATGTGGGCGCTGCCCGCCGCGGCGCAGGAACGAGGAACCATGGAGTTCGGCGCGTTCGGGAGCGCGGCGAAATTCGACGATAAGCTGACGCTCAAGACCGGCTACGGCGGGGGCGGCCGCATTGGCATGTATCTCGACCGCGGCCTGGCGGTGGAGTTCGAGGACGCCGAGATGCGCGCCTCGCGTCCAGGTGGGTTGAAGGACGTGAATGTCGGCATCCTGTCCGGGCGTCTGGTGGCCACGCCATTCACCGCTGGAGCACTTTCGCTGATCGTGGGCGCGGGCGCCGGTGTCTCGACGGAAACGAACTTCCTTCACACCTATGGTGTGGATGCGCTCGTGGGCGCCAAGTTGGCGCTCTCGGACAACGTGTCGCTGCGCGTGGACGGGGTGTGGGACTGGCTGGCCAACCAGGATTGGCAGCAGTACAGAAGCGTGCGTGCTGGCCTCAGCGTATATCGCCGGCCGGCGCAGCGCGAGCGGATCGTGACGCGCACCATCGAGGTGGCTGCGCCCGCGCCCGTGATGATGATGCACGAGGACAGCGTGAGCGCCGCCGAAACGCGCCGCCTGCGTGACCGCGACGCCGCACTGCGTGCCTTGCGCGACTCACTGGACCGGGCCCGCAGGACGCCGCCGCCCGAGGTCGTCAAGATCATGGAAGCGCACATCCACTTCGCGTTCAACAAGTCGGTCCTCACCGACTCCGCGCGCGCCCTGCTTGACCAGAAGGTGGCGGTGTTCAAGGCCAATCCGGAGCTGAGCATCATGATGGTGGGCTACACCGACCGCGTCGGCAAGGACGCCTACAACATGGCCCTCGGCGAACGTCGCGCGAAGGCGGCCAGGAATTACCTCGTTGCGCGTGGCATTGCCCCGGAGCGCGTCATCCTCGAGTCCAAGGGGGAGCGTGACCAGATCCCGGGCACCGCTGGCAAGGCGGGCGAGGCAGAGAATCGTCGGGCGATCTTCCGCCTGATCATGGCGCAGGATGACCCCAGGAAGCCGTAGGACCTCGCCCGGGCTGCGAGAATACGTCAGCCAGCGGAGGCATGCCGTCCGCAGTCAACCGCGAACGGCATGCCTCCGGCCATGGACCGCATGCGGGACGGAGGAAGTTGGATGCGACCGAGCAAGTTCACCGACGTGGAGATCATGCAGGCGCTGGGGAAGGTCGCGGCGGGCACGCCCGCCGCGCAGGTATGTCGCGCACTCGGCATCACGGAAACGACCTTTTATCGCTGGCGCAGCAAGTACGATGTCACCCGGATAACGGACCCGCGCGAAGTGCGGCGGCTCCAGGAGGAGAACAGGAATCTGAAGCAGCTCGTTGCGGAGCTGCTGCTGGACAAGCATGTGGCGGGCGATGAGAAGGAATGGTCCGAAGTGCGCCGTCCGATTGCACGCTGATCGCTGGCGCGGTGCAGCAGAGTGCGGGAGCGGGTAGCGTGCTGCACCGCGCACAGGCGCGACGTCGGGGCCGGGAGTTGGGTGCAGGCCTGCCACTGCCGCTCCGGCCCCGAGCCAATTATCCGGACGCGCCTGTGGCGCGTGGCGTCCCGCCAAACGTGCCTCGCACTGGAGGCGCATTCACCCACGTCCACTTTCCGGAGTCGTGCGGAATCAGGCTCGCGAGCCGGAGGTGGAACGGCGGCGGCGTGGAAGCGGGGACTATCGGGAATGAGGCATGGCTGGCCTGCCTGCGTATCTCAAGGGGGGCAACCAGCGAAAGCGAGACGTTGTGTCAGGTGCGCACGATGCGCCCGGCGGTCACGGGCCCA
>JACMOE010000377.1 GCA_014378185.1 Gemmatimonadaceae bacterium
ACAGCCTTGCACGCCTGAATCAGGTCATGGGGAAGAAGTTGGCCGCACCGGGCGCCGTCGCCTTCGAGGAACTTTTTCCCGGACTCACCGGTGCGCCCGGGGGCACCGCCGGCATGGCATCCCCGGCCACCGGCATCGTCTTCCTTCGCGCGGCGACGGAACCCGCCCTGCTCGCGGTGCTGTCCCCGTGACGTCGGCGAGTTCCACCAACCATCCGGAACACCGAGCCCTCGCGCTGGCGCTCATCGCGGCGACGGCCGCCAATGACACCCTCGCGCAGCCTGCGTCGCGCATCGTCATCGCGGTTGCCGGCGAGTCGGGCAGTGGCAAGTCCGTCACGGCAGTGTCCCTGGCACGCGAGCTCACTGCAAGCGGTGACCTCACCGAAGTGCTGCATCAGGACGACTACTTCATTCGGCCACCCGCCGCCAACCATGCCCATCGCGCGGCCGACCTCACCAGCGTTGGACCGCACGAAGTGGATTTCGACCGCCTGCGCGCGCATGTAGCTGCCTTCCGCCGCGGCGAGCGTGGCGTGGCCGCACCTCGCGTCAACTATGGCAAGGATCGCTTCGACACCGAGCCCCGCGATTTTAGCTCCGTCCAGATTCTCGTCGTCGAGGGCACGTATGTGCTGGCAAGCGTCGCTGCCGATATTCGCATCTTCCTGGCGGCGACCAGCGACGACACGCGCGAACGGCGCCGAGCTCGTAACCGCGACATCGTGGCCCCTGTCGTCGATCAGGTGCTGGCCATCGAACACCGCATCATTGCGGCGCAGTGCGAAATGGCGGACATCGTCGTCGATCGCGACTTTCGCATCGTGCGCACCGGACGCTGACCGGCCGAGTGCATGGCCCCTCACTTTGGCCTCACCGCGTGAACGGGCGCGATCCTGTTGGCGCGCAGCAGTTGCAAGGTATTGTCGTTCCGTGCCACGACGATGAGCTGATCGCCATTGGCGCTGTGCAGCGATGCCATGTGGCGTACCTGACCCTCGATGCGCAGGCCACTCGCCATCATGTCCACGCTGGAGAGCGCACCGGTGCCGTCGCCACGCAGCAACAGGCCATAGCTCGCGTCGTACCGGCCCAGCAACGGCGCAACTCCATAAAAGTTGCCGGCCACGATGACATCCAGCTTGCCGTCACCGTCATAATCCCCTGCGAGCGCGGCGCGGATTGGCGCGAACTGAGCGCCCATCGGGAGCGGTCGCAGGGCGAATGTACCGTTCCCATTGGACAGCGCGAGCGAGCTCGCGAAGTCGGTCGCCTGCAGCACCGTGGCCTTGGCGAGATCGGCCATCGGAAGGATGCTCTCGATCTTGCTGGCCCCGAAATCACGGTACGTCGGATACCTGGCCTTGAGCGACGGAATCAGCTGCACGAGTTCGTCGCGCCCGGCTATCGGATAGCTCTCCCCGTGCCTGTACGACGTCAGGATCTGTTCCAGCGCACCATTGTGGGCAAAGTCGCCGATGTACAGCCGCGTTGGCTCGTCCTTCGACGCATGCAGGTAGGAGTTGAGCCCGAGGTTCCCCAGCAGCAGGTCGGTCCTTCCGGTGCCGCGCAGGTCCACCGCGGCCACCGTGTTCCACCAGCCGTTGGTGCCCGCGAGACCAGCCGCCGCCGTTCGATCGACGAACTGACCGCCCTCCTGGCGAAACACGCGCACAGGCATCCACTCGCCGGCAACCACCAGGTCGAGCTGTCCCTTCACCGACGACGGTACCCACGCCGCAGACGTCACCATGCCGGCCTCGGACAACCCCGGCGCCTTCGTACGCGTGACATCCGTGAAGTGCCCCTTGCCATCGTTCTGCAGGAGATAGCTGTGCGGTGACACGCCGTACCGGCGCGATACCACGCGTCCACCGATGAACAAGTCGATGAAGCCGTCGCCGTTGAAATCGCCCGGCACCACGCAGGCGCCGTTCTCGAAGATGGCCGGCATACCCGTGGTATCGCGCGTGAAGCCTCCACGGCCGTCATTGAGGTACAGCCGCTGCCGCAGCGCCTCGGCCCGATCCCAGAACTCGTTGCCGCCGCTCACCACGAACAGGTCCGGATGCCCGTCGCCGTTCGCGTCGAAGAACACGGCGTCCACATCCTCATTCAGGCTGTCCGCACGGATCGCCGGCTGCGGGCTCGCGCGAAAGGTGCCGTCGCGCTGTTGCAGGTAGAGGCGACTGGGCTGCCACTTGGCGCCCCCAACGAAGATGTCGTCCAGGCCGTCGCCATTCACGTCGGCCACCGCCAGCGCGGGGCCTTCCGTGGAGAGCATGTGCGGCATCAACGGCTCCCTGTCGAAATCGGCGAACGGATTCTCCTCGTGCTTGAAGTCGAGCCCCTTGCCAGCCGTCACGTCGGTGAAGAGCGGAGGCGCCTGCGCCTCACGCCCGTAGACGAATCGTCCCGTCGCCTGCCGCTGCTCCAGCGTGAGCGCACTGTCGGCGGGCACCATGGCGAGAACCTGGAATCGATGATCCGGCCAGATGACCCGGAGCGAGTCCACGAGGAGCGAACGGCCGAGACCGAAGTGCAGGCGAGGATCCACCGATGAGAGAAAGCCACGGGTGGGCATCATTTCCAGCATCTGGTGCGTTGCGCCGTGCCAGATCGTGACCTTCGCGCCGATGCCCGCTGTGTTCGCGCCATCGCCCCGGAGCGTGACGCGAAGGCTGTGATTGCCGTTCTGCTCGCGCGCGTGGTTCCGGTAAATCGACGCAGGGGCATTGATGTTGTTCACCACCAGGTCGAGCGCGCCACTGTTGTTCAGGTCCACATACGCGGCGCCGTTCGAAAATCCCTTCTGCCCAAGCCCCCATGCGTCGGCAACGTTGGTGAAGGTCAGGTTGCCATTGTTGCGGAAGGCATACTTCGCCAGTGGGACCTGGGGCATCTTCCCCACGAGCGCCATGTTCCGCCGCGAGTTGCCCTGGGCCAACGAGGCCTGGTTGACCTCGGTCCCCACGAAGTCGATGTAGTCCAGGTCATTCGGCCGCCGATAGATCCCGTTCGTGATGAACAGGTCCTTCCGCCCGTCGTTATCGAGGTCCGCAAAGAGCGGCGCCCAGCTCCAGTCCGTCGCCGATACGCCCGCGAGGTTGCCGATCTCGCTGAAATGACCAGCGCCGCGATTGAGCTGCAGCATGTTGCGCGCAAACTGCGGGTGATAGCCGGCCTTCACGCGCATGCTGTACAAGTTGAAGCTTTCGGAGCTCGCCGACGTCTTCAGGATCTCCTCACGTTCCGGCAGCATGTCCATCGAGATGATGTCGGGACGCAGGTCGTTGTTGAAGTCCGCAGCATCCACGCCCATCGAGAAGCGGCTCGTGTGACCCGTGAGCCTGTCGATGGACTCGGTGAACGTGCCATTGCAGTTGTTGATGTAGAGAAAATCGTTTTCCTGGAAATCATTGGCGACGTACAGGTCCGGGCAACCATCCTGGTTGACGTCGCTTACCACCACGCCGAGGCCGAAACCTTCCGCACCTCCGTAGATGCCGGCCTTCGCGCTGACATCGACGAAGTGGCCGCCATCATTGCGATACAGCCGGTCACCCGCTCGCGGGTTCCGCACCTGCCGGTCCGCCGGTCCGCCGGTGGTGCGCTCCCCATGCGTCGAATAGTTGAGCAGGTACATGTCGAGGTCGCCGTCGCCGTCGTAATCGAAGAACACGGCCTGCGTGGAATAGCCCTCGAAGTCGAGTCCATACTCCTTGGTCCGGTCAGTGAAGGTGCCGTCCCCGTTATTGATGTAGAGCACGTTGTGACCGTGCATGGACAGGTACGAGACACCCGACACGTAGATGTCCAGCTTGCCGTCACCATTCACGTCCGCCATGGTCACGCCGGTCGTCCACCCGCCCGTCCCCCCCACTCCGGCGCGATCGGTGACATCCTCGAACCGGTAATTCCCCTTGTTGATGTACAGTCGGTTGGGTCCCACATTGGAGGTGAAATACAGGTCGGGAAGCCCGTCGCCATTCACGTCACCCGCCGCCACCCCACCGCCGTTGTAATAGGACAGGTAGTTCAGGATGTTGAAGGTGGTGTCCTCGGGCAGCATGTTCGCGAAGTGCACGCCCGTGGAGTCCGGTGGCAGGAGCTCGAACAGCGTGGGCGCCGCCACGGATCCTCGGCACGCGAGGCCCGCGACGAGGAACGCCGCGCCCAGAAGCAGCCCGGTCCCGAGCCTACGCCGCATGCCGGCCACCAGGCGAGCGGTGAGAGCGCCGTGCGATCGTCGTACCGGCGAGCACACCTGCTTCTTGACGCGGGATGGCCCGTGCACCCGATTTATCCCGGCTCGGCTGTTGCACGACCCGGATGCAGGTGGGCCATTGCGTTCGCAAGGCGCCCGCATCGGCTATCCATCCAAGGCGGTGATTCTCATGGCCACGATTCCTCGCAGGACCGTGATGGCGCTCGCTGTGCTGGGCATCATGGGTGGCGCATGTGCGCGCACCTCGACGACCGGCACGGATCAGATCGAGCCCGTTCCGGCCGCGAAGGTCGCTCCGGGCAGCGGCGTGACCGCAGAGGATGTGGAGCGTTCGCCGAACGTACCCATCGAGCAGCTGCTCGCTGGCAAGGTGGCTGGCGTCGTCGTGACCCGCACCGAGGATGGCGGCATCGCGGTGCGCATTCGTGGCGGCTCCTCGTCCTTCTCGGGCAAGAACGCCCCGCTCTACATACTCGATGGCGTCGCCATCGAGGCGGGCCCCAACGGAGGCCTCATGGGCATCAATCCCTATGATATCGCCTCCATCAAGGTGCTGAAGGATGCCGCAGACCTCACCATGTACGGCGTACGCGGCGCCAACGGTGTGATCGTCATCAAGACCAAGCGCCCGAATCAGTGAACGATCCCGGTGGTCGCGCGTGATTGACGTCGCATGGCTATTTCACCCGAGCCACGCGACCTGGTCGCGTGGTGCGGAACACCAGCGGCGTGTCGTTGTTGCGCGCCACGATGATCAACTCCCCATCCGCCGTCCTGACACGCTGGATGTCTCGTGACTGGCCCGGTACCCGAAATCCGCTCTCGGAACCGCGCACTGGCGTAAAGGCACCCTTGCCATCGCTCCGCAACATGAGTCCGGCGCTGGAGCTCATCCGTCCGATCTCCGGCTTGAACCCGTCAAAATTGCCAGCGACGAGCAGGTCGGTCTTGCCATCGCCATCCACATCCGCCGCAAGCATGCCATAAATGGGGGCAAGCTGTGCCTCGTCGGGCAGCGGCACGAGCGTGAACGAACCGTTCCCATTGTTGTGCATCAGGGAGCTCGCAAAGGTGTGGACCACCTTGTGCTCCGCGCCCTCGAGTTCCTTTGGCGTGAAGATATCCGTGACCCGCTTGGTGGCGTACGACTTGTAGGTCGGGAAGCGCGGCGCGAGGAACGGAAGTGCCTTCACCAACTCATCGCGCAACGCCAGTGGATAGCTCACGCCGCCGTTGTAGGCCGTGAGAATCTGCTCCACCGAGCCGTTGCCGTCGAAATCCTTCACGTACATCTCCATCGGCTCCCGCGCCGACGCATGCAGCCGTCCGTTCAGCCCCAGGTTGCCAACGACGAAATCGATCCGGCCGTCTCCATCGAAGTCGCCGGCGATGATGCGATTCCACCAGCCTTCGCTGTGCTCCAGGCCGGGCACCGTCAGCTTCTTCAGCCGCCCCGCACCCATGTTGCGGAACACCGTGATGGGCATCCACTCGCCCACCACCACCAGGTCCGGACGTCCGTCGCCATCCACGTCGCGCCAGATGGCGTCCGTCACCATGCCAACGTGTTCGAGCTCGGGCGCCCACTTCGCTGTGACGTCCGTAAAGTGTCCGTGACCGTCATTGCGCAACAGCGTGCTCTTCGGATTGGTACCGTACCGCCAAGGCACCACACGCCCCCCCACGAACAGGTCCAGCGCTCCGTCTCCATCAAAGTCGGCGACGATCACGCGCGAGCCGCTCACGCTCTCCACCGGCAGGCTGTTCAGCGCCTTCCTGAAATGCCCGTGTCCATCGTTCAGGTAAAGTCGATCCTGTAACGCAGGCGCCCCCTCGGAATACTCGTTCCCCCCACTCACCACATACAGGTCGGGAAAGCCATCCCCGTTGGCATCGAAGAACACCGCGCCGAGATCCTCCGAGATCGCATCCTGCTCGAACAGTCCGGGATTGCTGCGGACGAACGTTCCATTGCGCTGCTGAATGAGCAGCTGGCCGGCCTGGTCCTTGGCCCCGCCGATGAACATGTCATCGAGGCCGTCACCGTTCACGTCGCCCACGGCGATGTAAGGGCCCTCCGTCGAGAGCAGCTTCGGCAGCAACCGCTCGCGATCGAAATCGACGAAGGCATTCTCCTGGTGACGAAGGCCCAGCGCCGCCCGCGCAGTTGCATCAGCCAGGAACGGCGGCACCGGAGCCACGTTCGCGGCCGGCGCGGCCGGCGTCGACTCAACCTGGCGCAACGTGAGCAGCTGGTTCGACGCAACCTGTCGTCGCACCGTCACGCGGCCGTTCGGCCACACCACGCGCAGCGAATCGATGCTGGCCGCCGCGCCGAGTCCGAAATCGAGCACGGGATCGACGCTCGACTGGAATCCGCGCGTCGGCGATTCCTCCTGCATGAACAGGTTGGTCCCAGCGTACAGCGTGACCCGTGCCCCCAGCGCGAACCGGTTCATCCCCTCGCCTACCAGCTCCACGCGGAGGTAGTGATTGGCCGGCTGCAGCGTGCGCGCATTGTTGCGATACACGAACGCTTCCTGGTTGACGTTGTTGACCACCAGGTCGAGCGCGCCGTCGCCATCCAGGTCTCCGTATGCGGCCCCACTGGAGAAGCTCGGCGTCGCCAGTCCCCATGACGCGGCTTCGTTCGAAAAGCGCAGGGCACCGCGATTGTGGAACGCATAATTGGCGATCGGCGTGGACGTCATGGCCATCGTCAGCCGCTGAAAATCCACTTTGGCCTGCAGCCCGTTCGTCACGGCCTTCATCGTCTCGTCATTCGCGAGGTACGCGATGTAATCCTGCGACGTGATGTCCTTGGCCAGGCCGTTCGTCACGAAAATGTCCTTGTGCCCGTCCAGGTCCAGGTCGGCAATCAACGCGCTCCAGCTCCAGTCCGTGCGCGACACGCCGGCTATCTGCCCCACGTCGGTAAAGGTGCCGTCACGGTTGTTCCGCTGCAGCATGTTCCGCATCAACTGGTGGTGGTAGCCGTTCCGCACCTTGGTCTGGTACGCATCCCATCCCTCGAACTGCGCCGTTGTCTTGAGGCGGACCTCGTCCTCTGGCAACATGTCCGTCGTGTAGATGTCCGGCCAACCATCGTTGTCGATGTCCGCCACATCCATGCCCATGGAGAAGAAGCTCATCACCGACATCTGCTCGTCGGCCGCCTCCGTGAACGTGCCGTTCTTCGCGTTGATGTACAGGTAATCGCGCTCGAAGAAGTCGTTCGACACGTAGATGTCCGGCCACCCGTCGTTGTTCACGTCGGCCACCACCACACCCAGGCCGAACGCGAGCCCCGGGCTGTGAATGCCGGCGGCCGCGCTGACGTCCGTGAAGTGCCCGCCATCATTGCGGTAGAGCCTGGCGCCGCCATACGGATCGCGCACATTACGCATGTTGCGCAGGCTGAAGCTGCTCACCGGCTTCGGCGAATTCCGGATGAGGAACAGGTCGAGATCGCCGTCGTGGTCATAGTCGAGGAAGACCGCCTGCGTGGAGTAGCCACCATCCGTCAGCCCGTACCGCGCCGCCTCCTCCTTGAACGTTGGAATGCCATCCGCATTCAGCCCCTGGTTGATCCAGAGCTGGTTGGCGCGGCGCTCCGGCCCCCCGATACCCGCTCGGCACAGATAGATGTCGAGCAGGCCGTCGCCATTCACGTCGGCCAGTGTCACTCCCGTGCTCCACGAATCCTTCTCGGAGGTCAGGCCGCTCGCGTCGGTGATGTCGCGAAAGCGGAACTTCCCCTGGTTCAGGAAAAGGTGCGGTCCCCCCTGGTTCGACACCAGGATCACCTCCGGCAGCCCATCGCCGGTGAGGTCCCCGATTGCGACTCCCCCGCCATTATAGAAATTGCGGTACTTGAACACGTTGAGGTCCGCGCTCTCCGTGAGGCGGTTCTCGAACCGTATCCCCGTGACGTTCGCGGGAAGGCGGGTGAACAGCTCGTTGGCAACCGCTGGTAGTTCCCCGCCCTGAACGGCCGCGCTGTCGCGAGAGCCAGTGCACGCGGCGGTGCTGGCGAGCAGGACCAGCGCGACGAGCCTGCGCCAGGAGGACAGTGCGTTGAGCCGGAACATGCGGCGAGGCGGGAGCTGCGGGGAGTGCACGGAGTGCGGTGCGGCGTGGCTCGTGGCAGGCGCGTGCACCACGACAGCCGGGTCATGTTGCACCGTAGCCTGCCCCGTTCTCGGGGCAGGCTACGGTGCAACCCAATCGTGACGTACTGCGAAGGACTAGTAGCCGGGGTTCTGCACCAGCAACGGATTCGACGCGATCTGCGTGAAGGGAATCGGGAACAGGATCTTGTTCGCAGAACCCGCCGCCTTGAAGCGGCGAGCGGACGTGTACGTTCCCGCGCGAATCATGTCCTGACGACGCTTCGCCTCCGCATCGAACTCGAACAGCCGCTCGTTGAAGATGGCCGTGCGAAGCTCGGACTGCGAGAGGCCTCCTGAAAGTGGCTTGGCCGGGCTGAACTGCCGGTCGCGGATGATGTTCGCCTGGGTAATCGCACCAGCCGTCTGTCCCAGTTCATTCATGGCTTCGGCCTTGATCAGGTACATCTCGGCCAGGCGGAAGAACGGAAAGTTGTTCGGGTGCGATGCGCCTGACAGCGCCGTTGGCAGCGGTACGAACTTGTTGAAGCGCGGCCCTTCGTTCTCGGCCGCCTGGTTCTCGTTGCCGATGGTCACGGTGAAGACGAGGGGATTGCCACCGCGATCCTTCACGGGCAGCCCCGTATCGAAGCTGTTCTGCGGTCCGACGAGGAACATCTCACGCCGCTTGTCGGCAGGATCGAATGCATTGTACGTGTCCGCGATGGACGCGAAGCCGTTCCACGGGCCACCCTGCACCGACAACATGTTGTAGTGCAGCGTTCGCATCGGCAGGCTCATGCCGAGGTCGGGCTGCGCGTTGGTGTGCGTGATGACGAAGATGTTCTCCGGCGAATCGTGATTATCCGGCGTGAAATTCTTCCTCCAATTTGTTGCCAGTGAGTACTGGCCCCCATTGATCACTCGGTCCGCCGCAGCGATGGCATCCGCCCAGCGTGCCGTGCCCTTGGTCAAGCCACCTGCCGTCACCGTGCCGGTGTAGACCTGTGCGTTGAGGTACAGGCCCGCGAGAATGGCGTTCGCCGCACCAGCCGTCAGCCGACCGGTCTGGTCAGATGGACGCGTCGCGGGGAGAACCGTGCGCGTCGCGTTCAACTCGCTTTCGATGAAGCGGAAAACGGAGTCGCGAGAGACCCGCGCCGTGGCTTCCACCTTCGTGTTGGTCACGAGCGGCACGCCACCGAAGAAGTCCATCAGCATGTAGTAGTACCACGCACGCAGCGTCCGCAGTTCGGCCAGTGTCTGCGGTGCCGTGGGGCCACCTGCCTTCGTGATGACGTCGATCATCAGGTTTGCCCGCGCGACGCCACTGAACAGGTTGTTCCACGCACCGTTCACGTCTTCGAGCGTGCTACCGCTGTTCGCCGTCCAGTTCTGCTTGTAGATCTCCAGCCAGCGGCCGTTGTCATACCAATCCTGCCCACGCGTGGGCACGATCATCTCGTCCGTGCTGATTTCACTGAGGTTGTAGTACTCCCACATGGTGCTGCGGAGACCCGCATACACCGACGCCACACCAGCGAGCACTTCCGCATCGCTGTGGAAGGCGTTGTCCGGTGTAAGCGCATCCTGCGGCACTTCGGTGAGATTCGTGCAGGCAACGAAGGCCATCTGGGCAGGTACGAAGAGCAATGCGCTCAACGCGATCCTGCGGATTGACCTCGGGAAGAAATTCGTCATAAGCTTCGGTTCCTGGATGTATGAGCGAATGATCAGGGCGATCCGAACGGTCAGAACTGGATGTGCGCGCCGGTGGTGATGGTGCGCGCGCGCGGATAGGTCAGGTAGTCGATGCCCCGCGTCGCGATGCCGGCGTCAACGAACACTTCCGGATCGTAGCCCGAGTACGGCGTGAACAGCAGCAGATTGTCGCCCGACAGGTAGATGCGGGTGTTGCGACCGCCCCCGAGTGACGCGGGTAGCGCGAACGTGTAGCCGACCGTGACGTTCTGCAGCCGGACGAAGCGGCCGTTCTCGAGCCACCGCGAGGAGTAGATGGCCGGCTCGGCGATCCCGATCGGATCGGCGAGCGCGGATTCCAGGAAATTGCGGGAGGACTTTGCATTGCCCTTTGTGGAGTAGACGAGCGCCGTGTTGTTGAACACGTCGCGGCCGAACTCACCGCGCCACAGCCAGCTCGCGTCGAACTTGTTCATCGACCCGTTACTACGAAAGCCAACGCTGAACTTGGGGTTCGCGTTCCCGATGACCATTTCGTCGTCGCCCGTTGGGGCAAACGTCTCGCCAGCAACGCACCCCGCACTCTTGGCTACGCAGCTGAACACCTGCTGGCCCTTGGTGTCAACCCGCAGGAACTTTGCCCCCCAGAACGTTCCGATGGGCTGGCCGGGAATGAGGCGCTGCGAGAAGCGGCCCGACTGGCCCTGTCCGAACACGCCGCCGGTGATGATGAACGGTGCGTCACCGAGGTTGAGTACCGAGTTGCGATCCACGGACAGCACGAGGCCGGACGACAGGGTGCGGCTACCCTGCTCCAGGATCCGCGCATCCATCGAGGCCTCGAATCCACGATTCCGGACCGATCCGATATTCTGGATCTGCTGCGACACCACGGCGGGCTGAGGCACTGGGACCGTGAGCAGCAGGTCCTTCGTGGTCTTCTGATACATGTCGATGACGCCGGTGAACCGGTCGTTCTTCAACCCCCAGTCGAGTCCCACGTTGGTCTGCTCCGAGGTCTCCCACCTGAGGTCCGGGTTCTGGACCTGCACCGCGGACAACCCGGTGGTGACGCCGTTGCCGAACGGATATTTGGCGCCGGCATCCGTCTTGAGCAACAACTGCGTGGCGTACGGCTGCACCGCCTGGTTGCCCTGGCGTCCCCAACCTGCACGCACAGCCAGCGTCGAGAACTGGTTGCCGCGCATGAACTCCTCATTGCTGAGGCGCCAGGAGGCCGACACGGCGGGAAAGACAGACCACTTGTGTCCGTCCGCCAGCCGCGACGAGCCATCCCGGCGGATGACGCCCGTCAGGAAATACTTGTCGCCGAAGCCGTAGTTGGCCCGCGAGAAGAAGGAAACGAGCTTGCTCTGCTGGATGTACGACACCGGCGCGGGCGAACTGGCCTGCGTGCCGGCGCCGAGATTGTTGAACTGGAATGCGTCGGTAATGAAGCCCTGGGAAATGACTTCGAAGCCGCTGTTCTCGAACTGGCTATACTCGTAACCACCCACCACCTCGAGCTCCTGCCGGTTGCCGATCTTTGGCGTGGCCGTGACGAGTTGCTGGAAGTTCAGGTTCTGGAGGCTGCGTTCCGCCTGCCGTGCCAAACCGTTGAACTCTGCACCGAGCGGGCTGACGCGCGGCACGTAGGTCTGGCGCACCGAGTTGGTGTAATCCGTTCCCAGCGTGGTCTGCGCGGTGAGCCCGGTGAACAGGAGCAGGGTACCGGTGATGTTGCCGAGCACGCGATTTTCCGGCGCCCGATCCGTGATCTGGTTCGCCAGCGCCACCGGATTGCGCACCGACTGCGACCCACCGCCCATCTCAAAATACTTGAAGGTGTTCGTGGCGCTGTCGAGCACCTGGACCGGGAGAGTCGGATTGAAGATCGCCATGTTCGTGAACACACCACCCGTGAAACCGCCGCCGTTCTCCATGGCGAGGTAGTTGTTGTTCACGCGGGACGCGGTGAGGTTCAGGTCGAGATTCAACCGGCCATCGAGGGCCGCATGCTGCGCGTTCAGGCGACCCTGATAGCGCTTGAGGCCATTCGAGATGACCACGCCCTTCTGGTCGAAATAGTTCAGCGACGAGCGATAGTGCGTCTGCTGCGAACCGCCGGAGAAGGCCACGTTCTGGCTCGAGGCGTATCCGGTGTGCGTGAGCGCCTGCTCCCAGTCCGTGTTGGCCGTGCCGTTCAGTGCGAGTTGGCTTGCCGGCAGGTTGCCGGCCGCCACCTGGGACTGCACGAACGTGCGGTACTGGTCGCCAGTCAGGAAATTGAGCTTGCGGGCGGGATTCGACGCGGCGACGTACGTGTCGTAGTCGAGCGCCGAGGAGCCGCGGCTGCCGCGCTTCGTCTGGATGAGCACCACGCCGTTGGCGCCTCGGCTACCGTAGATGGCCGTGGCCGATGCGTCCTTCAGCACCGTCATCGATTCGATGTCGTTCGGATTGATCGAGTTCAGCGGGTTGCGGTTGAGCGCCCGATTCACCCCCGGCGTGGCTGCCCCGGCAACGGTCGACTCGTTCTGGAGCGGCACGCCGTCCACTACGTAGAGTGGATCGTTGCTGGCCTGAATGGATGTGCCGCCGCGCACGCGGACCTGTGCACCGCCACCCGGCTCGCCGTTGTTCGTGGTGATCTGCACGCCCGCCACGCGTCCCTGAAGCAACTGGTTCGCGTTCGTGATGACACCGACGTTCGCTTCTTCGGTGTTCACGGTGGTGACCGAGCCTGTGATGGACTCGCGCCGTTGCGTGCCGTAGCCCGTGACGACGATGTCACTGAGGACCGCGGCCTGTGGGGCCATGGCGATTTCGACCGTCACCGTTCCGCCTGCCTGCACGTTCACGGTGCGAGTCTGCGCGGAGAATCCGATGCGCGATGCGCGCACCTGGTTTGTTCCAGCGCCGACCAGGGCAATGGTAAAGGAGCCATCCACGCGGGTCAGCGCGCCATTCGTCGTTCCCACGACCCGCACGCTCACGGCGGAAAGGGGCTGACGCGACGCGGAGTCGACGACACGCCCCGTCACGATGCCCGTCGCATTCTGCGCGGCGAGCGGTGATGCAACCAGGATGGCGCCCAGCATTACAGCCAGCGCACTTCGGGTGACTGCCATTCGTCTGCCTCCACGTGGACGAGAGATCGCGCTTGGACATCGAGCGGAGGGCCGAACGGCACCTCCGGACTTGCAACCGTGCTGGTTATGGACGCTGGAAGTACAAATCCCGGACGGAACACTGCTTCGTTCCATCGTCAGTCTCCGCGCCAGCACGCCGTGCTGGTACTGCGTGTCGAGTGCGCGCCCGAACAGGCGGCGTCGCCCTGCGCTAGAATTTGCCGCAAAATCTCGCGACGATTGTACGAAGATCCGCCGAAATACGCAATCGTCGCGCGTTTCTGCGTGCCGTGTGATAGCGACAATTCAATGGACGCACAAGGGAAATTCTTCTGCGCGAATTGTGCAATCGGTTGCGCAACATTTGCGGTAGCCACCCCCATTTCCAGCGCCAAATACAGTCAGGCGCACCTCCGGACCCGGTCGCGCCCGGCCCCGTCACAACAATGATTCGCGAATTTTTGCCTCAGAGGCGCGCTCGACATGCCGAGCCCGAAATTCGGGCCGACGGGACCGCGTGCTGGACGCCCACAGAATGGCGTCCCGATAGCATGTTTGCGAAATAAATTCCGACGATGAATCCCGCGTCCTGGGCTGTCGCGCGGATAGCGGAAACGCCAACGGCGCCCGATAGCGGGGCGCCGTTGGAGAACCATCGAAGTGGAGGCGCGGGGAATCGAACCCCGGTCCGAAGCTAGAT
>JACMOE010000378.1 GCA_014378185.1 Gemmatimonadaceae bacterium
CGCGCGCGGCGCCGTGATCTCGTGGTTCGATCGGCGTCCGCTATTCGGGCGCCGGGTGGTGGTGACGCGCGCCTCTGCACAGGCGACCGGATTGCGTGACGCGCTCACGGACATGGGCGCGGAGGTGATCGAGTTGCCCGCGTGGCGCAGCGAGCCGCTGGACAGCGCGCCGCTGCTGGCCGCGCTCGAGTCGCTGGGCGAGACGGATTGGCTGGTGTTCACCAGTCAGAACGCCGTGGCGCTGGCGTGGCGCGTGCTGCGCGCGAGCGGGCGGGACGCGCGCGCGCTCGCGCACTGCCGCATCGCCTGCGTGGGCCGCGCGACGAGTGACGCCCTGCTCGCGCACGGACTGGCGGCGGACGTGGTGCCGGAGCGGTTCGTGGCCGAGGGCGTACTCGACGCGATGACGTCGCGCGACGATGTGCGTGGAACGCGCGTGCTGTATCTGGCGGCCATCGACGCACGCGACGTCCTGCCCAGGGGATTGCGCGCGCTCGAGTGTGACGTTCGCGTGGTACCGCTCTATCGCAGTGTCAGCGACGGTGCGGGAGCGGACGCGTTGCGGGACCGGCTGACGGAAGGCGGCCTCGATGCGGTGATCTTTGCATCGGCGTCCGCGGTGCGCGGCTACGCGGATATCGTCGGCGATGAGTTGGCGCGCTCCGTGCCGGCGGTGTCGATCGGTCCGGTCACGAGTGCCGCTATCGAGGAGGCGGGCATTTTTCTCGGGGCCGAGTCCGAGGAAGCGTCAGTCGCCGGGTTGGCCGAGGCAACGCGGCGGTACGTGCTGGGGTCGGCCCGATGACGATCATCCGCATCGGCACGCGCACCAGCGAGCTCGCCTTGCGACAGGCGCGCATGGTTCAGGCCGCACTCACTGCGCAGGGCCTCGAGAGCGAGTTGGTGACCTACAAGACGGTCGGCGACAAGCGGCTGGACGAATCGCTCTCGTCCATCGGTGCCAAGGGACTCTTCACGAAGGAGCTGGAGACCGGCCTCCTCAAGCGGAAGATCGATGTCGCCGTGCACTCGCTGAAGGACTTGCCCACCGAGTCGCCTCACGGGCTCGTGGTGGCGGCGGTGCTCGAGCGCGAGGATCCACGCGATGCGCTCGTGGTGAACGGGCGCATCCTTGCCGAGTCGCTCGACGGCCTGCCGCGTGGCTCGCGTGTGGGGACGTCGAGCCTGCGTCGGCGGGCGCAGCTGCTGGCGACGCGACCCGATCTCGAGGTGGCGGAGCTGCGGGGCAACGTGCCCACGCGGCTCAAGAAGGTGGATGAGGGACGCGTGCATGCGGCCATCCTCGCCGCGGCCGGGCTGCACCGACTGGGCGCGCACCAGCACATCAAGTCGTATCTCGACGCACCGGCGTGGCTGCCCGCCGCGGGGCAGGGTGCCATCGCGGTGCAGACGCGTCTCGACGACGACCGGATTCGGGCGCTGGCGGAAGCCATGAACGATGCGCCCACGATGCGCGCCGTGCGGGCCGAGCGCGCGTTCCTCGCCGCGCTGGAAGGAGGGTGCCAGGTGCCCATCGGCGCGCTGGCAATGCAGTCCGGTAACGAGGCGATGCTGCACGGGCTGATCGCCGACATCGACGGCCGGCGTGTGGTCCGTGGCTCCATCGTGATGGATCTTGCCGATCCAGAGCTGAGTGGCATCCGGCTGGCCAATCAGCTGCGGGGCGAAGGAGCGAGCGACATCCTCGAAGGATTGCGGCGGGCGAGTCACATTCCGTCGCCGCAGCCGGAGTAGGCGACTTTCCACCATCGACGCATTCATGCCCTCATTTCCGGAATACCGTCCTCGGCGGCTGCGCCGAACCGCCGCACTCCGCAACCTCGTGCGAGAGACGCTGCTTGCGCCGTCGCAGCTCGTGTTGCCGCTGTTCGTGCGGCCCGGCAGCGGCGTGCGCCTGCCGGTGAGCTCCATGCCCGGCGTGTTCCAGACCTCGGTGGACGAGCTGCTCGTGGACGCGCGCGCCGCTGCCGCGCTCGGTCTTGGCGGCGTGCTGCTGTTCGGCATTCCCGCGAGCAAGGATGCCGAAGGGTCGGGTGCGTGGGACGATGAAGGTCCGGTGTGCCAGGCGGTGCGTGCGCTCAAGCGCGAGGTGCCGAGTCTCGTTGTCATCACGGACGTGTGCATGTGCGAGTACACCGATCATGGACACTGCGGCATCCTTCGCGACGGCGAGGTGGACAACGACGCGACGCTCGACCTGCTGGTGAGGGAATCGTTGGCCCACGCGCGCGCTGGAGCGGACGTCGTTGCGCCCAGCGACATGATGGATGGCCGCGTGGGTGCGATTCGTCGCGCGCTGGATGCAGGCGGCTTTCAGGACACGGCGATCCTGAGTTATGCCGCCAAGTTCGCGAGCGCCTTCTACGGACCGTTCCGTGAGGCGGCGGAGAGCACGCCACAGTCGGGCGATCGGCGCGGTTACCAGATGGATGCGGCCAACGTGAACGAGGCGTTGCGGGAAGCGTGGCAGGATATCGAGGAGGGCGCGGACATGGTGATGGTGAAGCCGGCCGGCCCGTTTCTCGATATCGTGGCGCGGGTCAAGGCGGAGACGGGTTATCCGTTGGCGGCGTACCAGGTGAGCGGCGAATTCGCGATGATCCACGCGGCGGCGGAGCGCGGATGGATAGACAAGGAGCGCGCGATGATGGAGAGCCTGGTCGGCATCCGGCGGGCGGGGGCGGATGTGATCATCACGTATTTTGCGCGAGAAGCCGCTCGCTCGCTGACGCTCGCTTGACGGGGGACGGGGGACGGGGGGCGGGGGCGGACCCCAGGAAAATCCCATCAGCCCCTTTAATCGCGGTCACTCCTCAACTGTTTACTGTCGAACTCGTGACTCGTGACTTATGACTCATGATTCATGACTCGTGACTCGTGACTCGTGGTTCGTCCTGCACTTCACGCCACAGCAGGCTTCGATACCACAGGACTGTCCGGTCATCCCGACCCGTCCCCCGTCCCCCGTCCCCCGTCCGTTAACTTTCCCCCATGAAATACCGCCAGTTTCCCAACACCGACGTCCGCGTCAGCGAGATCGGCTTCGGCACGTGGACCGTGTCCACCGGATGGTGGGGCGAGAAGACCGACGACGAAGCCATTGCGATGATGCGCTCGGCGTTGGACACGCATGGCGTCACGTTCTTTGACGCGGCCGACGCCTACGGCAACGGACGCGCGGAGCGCCAGATTGCCGAGGCGTTCCGTGGGCGCCGCGACGAGATCGTGATCGGCACGAAGATCGGCTATGACATCTACGACGAAGTGGCGCTGGCGAGCCGTCGCGGGCAGCAGGAACTGCCGATGCGCACCGATCCGCAGTTCATGCGCATGGCGGTGGATCGCTGCCTCGAGCGCCTGGACACCGACTACATCGACGTCCTCCAGATCCACAACGCGAAGATGGAGCACGTGCGCGACCCCGAGCTGTGGGGCACGCTGCGCGACCTGAAGCGCGAAGGAAAGATCAAGGCGTGGGGCGCGGCATTCGGACCCGCGATTGGCTGGCTGTACGAAGCGGTGGAATTGGTCGAGCGCGAGCCGGACATCAACACCATCCAGATGATCTGGAACGTGCTCGAACAGCACCCCGGCTCGGCCATGATCGAGGCGGCGCGGCGTCATGCGCCCAACTGCTGCTTCAACGTGCGCGTGACGCACGCGAGCGGGATGCTCGAGGGCAGGTATACGGCGGACACCGTGTTTCCCGAGAACGACCACCGCAAGCACCGGCCCCGCTCGTGGCTGGTGCACGGCGTGGAGAAGGTGAAGACGCTCGACTTCCTCACGAATGCGCAGGTGACGCTTGGCCAGGCGTCGCTGCAGTGGCTGTTGGCGGAACCGTTGATCGTGACGGCGCTGCCGAACATCTACGACGAGGCGCAGTTGGCGGAGTTCGCCGCCGCCAGCGAAGTTCCGGAGCTCGATGCGGGACAGCTGGCGCGCGTGCACGAGCTGGATGTCGCGAACTTCGGCGTCGAGGAAGAGCCGATGAAGTACAAGGGAGCCATGACGCGCGGCAGTGGCGCAAACGTCGACCTCCAGGATGCACGCAATCCCATTTCACGGCCGGCCCACTCGGCCCACATGACCTCCTGATGCTGAACCTCTGGCACGACCTTCCCGCGGGCCTCAACGTGCCCGAATGCGTCACGGCCGTCATCGAGATTCCCTCCGGCAGCCGCAACAAGTATGAGCTCGACAAGACCAGCGGGATGCTGAAGCTGGACCGCGTGCTCTTTTCCGCCGTGCATTATCCGGGCGACTACGGGTTCATTCCGCGTACGCTGCACGAGGACAACGATCCGTTGGACGTGCTGGTGCTGGTGAAGCAGGAGACGTTTCCGGGGTGCCAGATCGACGTGCGGCCGATCGGGGTGCTGAAGATGCTCGATCGCGGCGAGCCGGACGACAAGATCCTGGGCGTGCCGCTGCACGATCCGTTTCAGCAGGAGTACTTCGACATTGCGGATATCTCGAAGCACATGTTGAACGAGGTGGAGCACTTTTTTCGGACGTACAAGGATCTCGAGGGCAAGCGGGTGGAGATCATTGGCTGGGGCAAGAGCGAAGAGGCGTCGCGTATCGTCCTGGAGTCGATCGACCGTTACGAGGCCACGTACGGCACCAAGCGCGAGTTGCGGGCGCGGAAGGAGCGACGGCTGGCAGGCGACAAGGAGTAGTCGCAGCAACGGGGGGCCATGCCCCCGGGCCGACACGGTCGCATGACCCTGGGAGCGCGATTTGCCGCTGCAATTAGGCAACCCCAGCCTCCCTATCATGCCAAACAAGAAAGCAGGACCGCCCGCAGCGGCGGGCGCCGC